>CAZLSZ010000018.1:8651-24006 GCA_964562445.1 uncultured Gammaproteobacteria bacterium | reverse complement strand
CGACACACCCTGCACATACTGCTGATATGGATATGATGGACTGGAGAGAAGGACGTGTTATTCATGATGTTTGGCCGGTCGCAAATACTATTGCTTTTGATGCGTCATTGGAAGGCAGTGGTCTAAAAGTCAGAAAATTTGTGAAATCAGCATATGGAGAAAGTGATTTTATAAAAAAATCTCGAGAAGATGTAGGAAATATCCGATTAGAAGAAGGAACGGATCAAATCGCCGAGCAAATGCGATCTATAGCAGGCAAGGAAGAAATTCCATTATTATATCCTGAGGGAGGATTTCGTATGCTTGATAAATGGAATAGCGGTGCCGTAGTGGTGGCAGTAAAAGCAGGATTTGATCATATATTTGTCGCGACACAATCACCGGTAGATTCTCTCCTTGAGCCGGAAATGACAACACAATATATAGGGATGCAGCCTATCCCGCAGCATGTTGCCCAAGCTGTACATGATGGTGATAGATCCACGGTAATAGACTTCTCTCATACACTAAGGACCTCAATGTCCCAAGCAGTACAGTTGGGTAATTATCCCTCAGAATACACATCACATATGCTAATGCATGCTCATAAGAAATGATATAATTATTCGTATGAATAAAACCATTTTTACTACCACGGAAGGACGAAATATCGCTGTATTACTTGATGTGGTTAAAAATGCTTCGGAACTAGTGTTTATTATGCCCGGTCTGAAAGGATATAAAGAAGAGCCGTATATGGAAACATATGCGCAAGCATTTATCGAGAAGGGAATAACAGCAGTACGTTTTGACACCTCAAACGGACTTGGAGAGACAGATGGAAATTTTGAAGATACGACTGTCACACAATATTATAAAGATTTAGAAGATGTGATAGCGTGGGCAAAAACACAGCCATGGTATAAAGAACCATTTTATCTTTTAGGGCATAGTCTTGGAAGTATCACTACCATGCTTTATGCGGCAAAGCAACCGCATAAAATAAAAGGAATTGTCCCCACATCATGTGTCGTATCAGGGGAGTTGACCACAAAAACCCCCCGATATAAAGAAGGAGAATTAAAGGAATGGGAAACAACAGGTTGGCACAAAGAAATGTTTGAAGGAAAAGAAATGAGGCTGAAATGGAAACATATGGCGGATAGATGCAGTTATGATTTACTTCCTCTTGCAGCATCATATAAACTCCCCATTCTTCTGATTGTGGGTGAGCTAGACATTACAACTCCTGTGGCGCATCAACAATTACTCTTTGATAAACTCAATTGTCCCAAAAAATTGTATATTATTAAAGGTGCGGGACATGCATTCAAGGAACCAGAGCATTTACAAGAAGTGAAAGAGACCATTATGGAATGGCTCGAAGAAACATTCTAATATCATCTAAACTCCCCATTTACACACACGTACATGCCTCGTATAATAACTACATTCATGGAAAAGAAAACTAAACAGACAAAAATCAGAAAAATTATTAAAGACTATCTCAAAGAAGCGAAAATGATGCAGCTGGCAACGGTCAGTGGCGGCAAACCATGGGTTTGCAATGTATGGTTTGCCGCCGATAACGATCTCAATATTTATTGGTTCTCATCCATCACCAGACGACACTCCGAAGAGGTTATGAACGATCCGCATGTCGCGGCCGCGATCTGTCTCCCACTCACACCTGCCGATCCTGCACGAGGAATACAATTAGAAGGTACAGCTGAATTACTGAGCAAACCCGCAGATATTGCTGTTGCTATGAAACACTATGTAGGACGTGTTTTTAATCTGAAACAAGTCAAACAATTTATGCAACATCTAGATCGTCCGCACAAATTTATATCCTTTACATATGTCAACAAAAGCTAAAATAAAAATCGTTGATGACAATCAATTACGAGCAGAAATTGAAGATATATCTGAAAAAATTAGCAAAGTAGACATAGCAAAATGGGCGATATTGATTGCAAAACATATATTACAGACTGTTCATATTGATTATCAAACAGTAGAAGAAATTACGCAAGGTTTTGCGGTACATACATCATGGCAAATAGGTGAAGCAAGAATGTACGATGTAAGACAATCTGGTTTTAAAATTCATAAACTTGCACGAGCGTGTGAAGATGAGATACAAAAAACAGCATTCCGTGTTGTGGGGCAAGCAGTTGGAACTGGGCACATGAAAGAACATGCGATGGTTGCGTCAGATTATGCGGTAAAAACAATAGGTTTAATTACCGATAATGACCATAAAGCAATAAGAAAAGAGCGAGAATGGCAACTACAAACGTTAAAAAAACTTGTAGAAAATAATATACTTGATAAAAAATAAACTCTTCTTATATAAAGATTGCCACAATAGACTATCTTTTCAATTTCTCAAGCTCTTCACTCACTGCCTGTCCCGTCTCAATATCAGTCAAAATCCCTGCATATTGGGGGAATTGTGTCAGGATGGCGGATTGTATCTGCCTATCGATTTGAAAATAAATCATTATCGCGGTTATTACCATAAGGACACCAAAAAGTTTTCTGACAAAGCCTAACCTAAAAAATGTTTTTTTGCGATAAATAAGTTTTCTTCCTCCATTAATAATCAGCAGCATCGGGATGGCTGTCCCCAATGCATACGCGCCTGTGATAAGATATGACGCGGTCGTCACTTTCCCCATCATTGCCAGAGATAAGACTGTCGCGATAATCGGACCGATACATGGCGACCAGACAACCCCCAAAGACGCACCGATAAAGAGACCACCGAGAAACCCTGATGGATTATACGCAAGAGGAAACAAACGGGAGATGGGAGAAATAAGTTTTTCAAAAATATCCTGCAAGCCGTCAAAAAGTAACGTCAACCCGAAGATAAATAATACCACTATTGAAGCAATGCGTAACGTATCAATACTAAATGAACTTGCCTGTACCCAATAACTGACGATAAGCATGACAAACACAAAACTGAGTACAAATCCGACCACGATACCATATGCTTTTGTCTGTCTGCCGGTCGCCGAGGAGAGAATAATAGGAAGAAGAGGCAAAATACACGGAGAAAGGATAGTAATTATCCCCGCTAAGAACGCATAAAATGTGAGCAGTATCATATTTTTTTAGATTTTTTGTACGCCATCCTCTCCCATATTCTTTTAAAATAGGGAAGTGATAGTGTCGACAAAAGAAAACCTATTGTCGGCACAATCGCATTCATCCATGGATCAACATTCAATGTGTAAAGAAAATACAACGCGATAGCAAGGTATGTAAAGATGATAATAAGAACACGTCTTGTATAACTGGTCTCCCATGCTTTGTTAACTTCTACACGACGATTCCGCCTTTCGATTTCTTCAATTCGTTTCTCAAGCTCTTCAATCTTCGTCATTCTATCTGTTTGGAATAACTTAATAAGATGGTGCTAAACATAAGTGCATCATCAGCAAGATGTTTCGATGATATCAACTTCTTTTTCATATTTTCTATGACAACCTCCAATGAAGAAGGGATCGTATCTTTCATCAGTAACCTCTCCCGTTTCATGACTTCTTCTATGAAACGATCTGTCATCTTTTGAGAGTTTCCCTTCGCACCCAATGCAATTCGTTTCAGATCCAAAGCCATAGACTCTAACAATATTTTATTATTCATATACACTGACAAAAAACTTTTTCATTATTGCTGCGAATTTATCCTGAATTTTAGGAGACTGTATTTCAATCCCTGTATTTTGCTGTTGTGGCCTTATATTTATAAATGAATTATAATCGATTTCTTTTGTTTCTAAATTGATTCCTCCCCCCCAGAGATCTTTTTGATGTGAACCTGCTTCCAATAATAACTTCTCAGCGTCTGCATGTAAATCACATCCTGCAGAACATATTTCTTTTTCGATATCAATGACCGTTTTTATATAAATATCAAATTGTTCACGCAATTGCTTTATTTGCTTTACTGAATAAGGCTTTGATGACGTAATGATCATATAATTATGATAGCATATTTTAGATTCTCTCCTTTAATTGTTTATATTTCTCAATACTTAGCATATGATCAAAGGCGATGTGCTCTTCAGGAGGCAGAGCCTCTAAAGGGAACCATCTAATTTCTTCGGATTCCCAATCAGGCTTTCCTGTCTGTTCACCTGCTTGACAATAATACACAAATGAGATATTGCCTTTATCCTCATTGGGACGGTCCGGATTATCATTTACCCATAGAAGTTTTAGATCAGATATCTCATAACCTGTTTCTTCAAACACTTCCCGTTTTACACCCTCAATAACAGTCTCTCCTTGCTCAATATAACCTCCGATAAGTCCCCATTTTCCGCCTTCAGATAACTCATTTGCCCGTTTAACAAACAAAATTGTATCTTCTTTCAATACAAGCACATCAGCTACTACATGTCTTAGTGTCGCTTTATTGCCATTTTCAAAAGTACATTGAATCATAAATATATTATACAACATTCTCTGATAACATTAATTATTACACATCTCTCATATGGCTGTGTTAGGATAGAGTATCACAGAAAGGAGGTGAGTATATGACAATCAAACCATTTATCGGGAATATTGAAGAAATAACAGAAGAAAACGATAATTTTCGCAAAGTCATTTCAACACAAATGCAAAGCCAACTCGTTGTTATGAGCCTTCTTCCAAACGAAGATATTGGAGAAGAAGTACATGATACAACAGATCAGTTTATCCGTGTTGAAGAAGGAAGCGGGAAAGCGATCATTGATGGACAGGAATATGACATCGAAGATGATTGGGCTGTTATTGTACCAGCAGGATCAAGACATAATATCATCAATACGTCATCTGAAGAGAAGATGAAACTATATACGATATATAGTCCGGCACATCACAAACCTGATTGTGTACACAAAACCAAAAAAGAAGCTGAAGAAGATACGAGTGATCATATCTGATATCATTGCGAGGATCCTGCTTTGCAGGAGGCGAAGCAATCTCATAAGTAGCTTCTTTTAAACCCAAAATACAGACGTTTCTCTATAGCAATATAGATCAAATATCTGTATTTTTTAGTTTTATCACTTATTATCAAAAGCTGCTTGTATGTCATTGCGAGTGAATCCGCCAGCTAGCGGATGAGCGTGGCAATCTGTATATATCAGATTCTGGACGAAGCCAGAATGACAAATATCATAGTTTTCAATTCTATATTATTTATTTTTAGTTTAGTAGAGCGACAGAAAGATTGAGGAAACTTGCAAAGGTCACCCATGCAAGATAGGGAAATAATAAATATGCGGCTTTTCTGACCGGCTTCCAGAAAGATCTGATTGTCATAAAAATAGCAATCCAAAGAAAAACAATTTCGAAAAACGCGAACCACGGATTTAACAGGCCAAAAAAGATAACTGACCATATGACGTTAAGTCCCAGCTGCACCCAAAACCATGTAAAATCAACTTTTTTTCGACTTTGCCATGCATAATAAAGCGAGAAACCCATCAGAATATAGAGAATTGTCCAAACGGGCGCAAATACCCATCCCGGTGGATTAAGAAATGATTTATTGAGCTGCGTATACCATGTATTTACAGTTTGATAAGTAAAAAGTGCGCCGATCAAACCTGCTGCCTGACATACCATTATTGCCTGTACTAATTTCACAAATTTCTTCATTATCAATACTATCGCAGACGAGTTAAAAGAAGTCAATAAATCATTTCAAAGTCATTCTATGTTTAGCAAGACTCATGTCATTGCGAGGATACTGCATTGCAGGAGACGAAGCAATCTCATAGAATCGCCACTCCGTCAGCTGAATTCTGCGCAACATCATTTTCTATTCGAAAACACGCTTTTTCCGTGAGACACAATGTATCATCAAAATCTATGAGTACGAGTTTAATCATGTGGTTATTATAGCAATTTTATTTTTTCAATAATATTCTCTTCTCAAATCCGCCTTTTCTTTTTTTCTTTTCTTTCCGTACTTTCTCAATTTCATTTTCACTAATCTCTAACAACATCAGTAAGGTCTCTTCAACTTCTCGTATATCAGCTAATTCTTCAATATATGCTTCTTTCGTCTCAGCAGTTTGTACTTCTTTCGCTTCTTCTACTAATTTTTTGAAAAGATACTTTTTATATACCTCATTATCAGTGATTGTTGAAAAAACAGGCTTTACCTTATCATTTTTTTCGATAATAGAAGGGATGTTATCACGTACAAGTTTACTCATTGGTATAAAAACGAATTATGTTTCGGTTACTTCTGTTGTTACCCAGTTATATGGTGTTGTCTGGTATACATAATAGTTCAACCAGTTTGAATAGAGAAGAAACCCGTTGCTTCGCCATGAAATAACTGGTTTCTTTTTGGGATCATCATCGGGAAAATAACTTTTAGGGATCGCTATAGGAAGACCTCGAGAGACATCTCGTCTGTACTCTTTTTCAAGTGTATGAGCGTCATACTCCAGATGTCCCGTGATAAATATTTTACTGCCGTTTTTTGTAGCAGCGATACTCACACCCGTTTCTTTTGCTTCAGCAAGCACATGTAGCTCTCTCACTTTTTGTATATCTATTTTTTTGACATCAGTATGACGGGAATGAGGGATAAAGAACCCTTCATCAAATCCTCTCAGGAGCGGCTCGGTAGTATTCACAATATGATGAGAGAACACACCAAAAATCTTATTCTTCTTTTTATATTTCGGGATACCATAATAGTAGTACAATGCCGCCTGCGCTCCCCAGCAAAGAAAAAGTGTTGAGGTGACATTTTTTTCAATCCATTGCATGATCTCCGTCAGCTCCTGCCAGTAATCAACTTCTTCAAACGGGAGCTGCTCTACCGGCGCACCCGTGATAATCATTCCGTCAAAACGCTGCGACTTTATTTCATCAAATGTTTTATAAAATGCTTTAAAATGTTCACTACTTGTGTGTTTGGATGTATGGGATGCCATCCGTAAGAGTTCAAACTCTATCTGTAAGGGAGTGTTGGATAACATCCGGATTATCTGCGTCTCCGTATCAAATGTTGTCGGCATGAGATTGACGAGCCCGATGCGAAGAGGACGGATATCCTGATGGAGCGCGCGATTTGAACCCATAACAAAAATATTTTCTTCTTCAAGAATTTTTTTTGCCGGCAGTTGATCTTTTACGGTAATCGGCATACGTTAATGATATTTATGCATCACTGCATGTCCCTTACCACGAGAGATAAGATACATATTGACAGGAAATGTCACGACAAAGGCAATAGCAAACGAAATAATCATACTTATCCAAAAAAGTATGTCCGTATAATGCGCCTCCATCGCACCGGGAATAAGAAGCATCATCGCATTATCAACTAATTCCATAACGGTGATGGAAACAGTTTCAGCAGTTAATACGATTGGAAGTGCTTGTCTGAATGTAAGATTTGCTTTTCTCAATGCATAAAAAGCAAGAGTATATCCGAAAAGAAAAGCAAGAATGATAGAAATAATAATAGTCACGAAATTTGATAGATGAAATTCGATGCCGATGAGCATTCCAAGTACTTCACCGATAGAACATCCAATCAAACAATGAAGTGTAGCGGAAAAAGCTGTGCTCTTCAAACTTTGTTTCGAATGATGATGCGCCGTGTGATCCATATTCTTCAGTATACCCTCTGACTATTGTTTTTGTGTAACAAAATTCTTTCTCTGTATCATGAGTATATTTATCGGTAAGGCGATGACAAAAGAGGCAACTGACGCAAGCAACAATACTTTCCAAAATAATATTGATGTGACGGGAGTAATGGATGCTCCGGGTATTGTATAAAAAGCGAAACGTGAAAACGATTCAAAGATAAATAACGAAATAATATCTGATAATAATGCCTGACTCAATGCCTTTTTAAACTGGATATTTAGTCCAAGGAGTGGGAAAAGAGAAAAAACAAAACCGAAAAGAAGTGAGATACTATTGGCAATAATCAAGGTCATAAAAAATGGAAGTTCCCAAATAGTACCTGCTACCATCCCTAATGTTTCTCCCAATGCAAATCCGCAAAAACATGAATATGTGACACCATAAGCCAAACGCCGAAGGGTGTCTGGTTTGATTGGTTCTCGTATAAGACTATCTGAATATTCTTCTTCCATATCGTAAAAGTATATAATACAACGAAAATACAAAAATAGAAACAACTTATATGCTTAATTACATTGAAAAGTCCCTTTTAAGGGACTTTTCAATGTATTGTGTAATATGACGTAAAGTCATTTTGCCTACCCGAATGTTCTCAAACAAAAGTGGCGATTGTTTATCGGGCAGGCAAAATGACTTTGCCTTAAGCAGAAAGCCTCACAGCATCTTCCTTACTCAATATTTTAAATAATTTTGTACCATTAGATTCTGCACTTGCTGCTTTTTTGCCATTTTTCATAGTGACAACCTTTACCTTATTATCAGGTATATCAACTGCCTCTCTTGTTTTAACATTATAAAATTTCATGCATATCACCTCCTTTCGTAATACTTCTGTGCCAACAGTATATTCGTATGTCTATTAACTTTTCTGACCACTCTGGGTGTTTTACATGAAGTAACTCATGAATAATATCTTCTAGCTGCAGTTTGCGTGTATGATACAAACAAGCTTTTCTGCGTTTATGATCTGTACAAATTCCTACAAACTCATGCCCTTGAACAAACGCATCATCACAGACATGAAAGGGAGATATACATTCACAACAGATAGTATAATGCTGGATATCAAGGTTTTTTTGCCATTGTTGTATAAAATGTGGTATTTTTATATCACTCATAATGCGAATTAATTGCATTTAGTATATGCAATTAATTCGCATTTGTCAAGAGAAAAATAAGTATTTTTGTTTATAACGGTTGGAATAACGCTTTTCTTAGCAAAAAAACAACTTTTAAAATGCACGTCTCCACCTTCGAATAACAATATAAATGATGGTCACTAAATCTAGTGTACATTCTTTGCAATCTGTTTCAGCCTGGTAAACAACAATAGCCAGCTTTATCCTCTTGACAAATGCAAGTCTATTGCATATACTACATGCAAGTGATTAGCTTTTATGAGTGATGCGAGAATTCCTTTTATAATTGGGTATTGGCAAGAGAAGCTACAAATAAAACACTGTCAAGTTATATTTCAAAGAATATCTCCAATGCAAGTCTGTAATGATGTCTTACAGAGAGGGCAAGAGTTCATTGGAATCAGTACAGTTCACAAAAATTGCACTGCATGTCTCTATTCTACGCGAAAGCTTCAGACTGCAGATATTATTCATAAACTTCTCCATGTTAAAATGCCAGAATGGTCAGAAGCTCACGTTAATATAGGAATGTATCGATTGTTAGCTCAGATGAGACATGCAAAGATGGTGTACTCTGATTAAAAGTTTATAACGTAAGAACCAGACAATCCGTTGATGTTCCCGATAATCAAGTTACTGTCGTAACTATGAGAAATGGTAAGAAAGCTGCACAAGCGATAATGAACGGCACAAAACGTTTTAGAATTATAGGTAAAGAAAAGGCTGCTAAACTTGCAGCTTAATGTGAAGTCATTTGGACAAATGCCTTTGCTCAACATTGTACACAATACATTACTGAAGGCTAGGTTTTTTGTTTGATATTGATTTAGCTTTCAAAAAAGATTTTCTGGGTAAAGAGAATTATGCATTTTGAAACAATATTACAAAAAGCTCAGGATGAGTATGGAGAGAATAAAAAAGCATTTTTTGCATACATTGCCTATCAAATATTAGAAGAGTCAACAATTTTTTCTTTACTTGATAGTGCCGGAAATGTAAAAAAGAATCTCACAGAAATTCTTAGCGAAAAAAATAAAACTCAAGGAGTATATAACCCTTTTAGTACAAAAGATAAGACTAGCTCTTTCAAGGATAAACTCGAACAATTAACTGGTACGCAAAGGCAAATATTATCATGCCCGCATAACGATGAACATGTATTACTTCTCGCAAGTCTGAAAGCTCTTGAAGAACAAGTAGATAATCAGGACTACAAAATAGTATTAAAAGAAATTCTCATGAAGAATCTTCATAAAGTAGAGAATATTGATCTCCTATTTCCATTTATTGGTAGACAAAAAGAAATTGAGGAAATAAAAAGAATCTTAGGAAGAACCTTTAGAAATAACGTATTAATTGTGGGACCAACAGGTGTTGGAAAAACTACCCTTGCTCAAGCATTAAAAAGATTTCTTCCTGACACAAAAATATTTCAATTATTTTCCGGCAATAGCATTTTCTTCGATCAGGTAGTAAGTATATTAGCTGACGCAGAAGGGAAAAAGATTATATTTTTTCTTGATGAGCTATTTACCTTTGAATCAGGGCAAATTAAATATGCTATAGATAACTCTCAGGTTATAGGGACAGCAAACGATGTTTCATTTAGAAAATTTGCTCAAGAAAATCCGGGTATTGTTTCTAAATTTGAAATAGTGAGATTGGAAGAGCCGCCGACACACGATATAATAGAGATTTTAAAAGCACAACAAAAACACCTCTCAAATGACGCTGCAATGCATTGGGAAGAGGATTTTATTGAAGAACTTATCAATCTATCCAAACGTTATATTCCAGAACAATCATTCCCTGCAAAAGGTATTTCTTTACTAGAAGAATCATTGTTATTTGCAAAGACTCAGGGAGTACAGAAAATTACAAAAGAGATGATTCGGGTTATAGTTTCTCAAAAAACGAATATACCTATTGGATCTCTTACTGAATTTGATAAAAAAGATCTTTCTGAGCTTCCTGACAAGCTTCGAACAAAAGTAAAAGGACAAGATGAAGCAATTGAGAAAGTTGCAAAGGTTATTCAAAGATCCAGACTTGGACTTGGTAAAAAGAATAAGCCAATCGGAAGTTTCTTATTTGTCGGCCCATCAGGAGTTGGGAAAACAGAACTTGCAAAAGCTGTTGCACAGGAAGTTTTTGGAGATCCAGAAAATATGGTTCGTATCGATATGTCTGAGTTTGCTGAAGCGCACACAGTCCAAAGATTAGTTGGAGCGCCTCCTGGATACATTGGGTTTGAAGAGGGTGGACAATTAACAAATCCTGTAAAAACAAAACCATATAATTTAGTTCTGCTTGATGAAATTGAAAAAGCACACCCGAGAGTATTTGATATTTTCCTACAGGTACTTGATGACGGACGACTTACCGATGGACAAGGAAAAATGGTTGATTTTAAGAATACTGTCATAATCGCAACAAGTAATGCAGGAATCGAAGACATTTTGGATCTTATTAATGAAGGAAAAACACACGCTGAAATAGAGAAAGAATTAAAAGAAATTCTTCAGGATTACTTTAGAGTTGAGTTTATTAATCGATTTGATGACATTATTATCTTTAATTCACTAAAACCAGATGCTTTGCAAAAAATCGCAGTACTGCAAATAGAAAAGCTAAAATTAGAACTTCAAAAAAGAAATATCGGTATCTCTATCTCAGAGAATATGATTGCTCACCTTGCAGAAGAAGGGTACGATCCTCGGTACGGTGCTCGAGGCTTAATACGGGTAATTCAAGAAAAAATAGAAAATCCACTTGCAGAAATGATAATTGAGGGAAAACTTAATGAAGGTGAGAGAATCGAATTCTAGCTAATGAATCACAAAGAGTATTGTAAGAAAGTTAAAAAGACAGTAAAGAAGCGTGAGAAAGAACATAAACGAAAAGAGGAAATGTTAGCTAACTATCCAGATATTTTCGCCAAAATCTATGCTCATCTTAAACGCTTTCCTGGCTTTTGAAGATGTTTCTCCCGTAGCTACTAAATACTGCAATACCTTTTTATCTCCCACAGATCTTCTCGCCCATCCAACATATAAAATATTTTTTATCTTTGGCTGTGCCTCTTTAATAATTTCGTTTACCTGTTGAAAAGAAATTGAATAAGGAATTTTTCTAGGATTCCAGGGTCTTACAATAACTCTAATTTTTTGTTTTCTCTCTCTCATATTACGCTGATAATGCTTGAAACCAAGCTTTTTTGAAAGCATCACCAACCCCATGCGGATTGGTAAAGTCTAAATAGTCATTATTTACTGACAAAGAAAGCGATGCTGCTGCAGTTTGTCCAGTTCTCTTAACTTTTACTAGCTCTGGAACAGGTGCTGTCGATGCACTTATTTGTTTTTGAGCGGGTGATGCTTGAATAACCTGGATATCTTCATTTTTCTCATCTGTTCCTTTTGCAACCTCAGCGACTATTTCTTCATCAGAGATAGTATGAGATGTTGTTCTTTGAGGAGCATTTGCAGAAACACCCGTAGTTCTTCCACCTTCAATTATTTTTGCTTTCCCTTTAGGTGTTTCTACTTCTGTAATTCTGGCTGCTTCAGTAACATTTGATGATGTCCCTTTTATTTGGCGGGTTCGTGTCGCTGCAGGTGTTGTGTTTACTTGTAACGATTCAGACTTGTGCTGTATTTCTTTCGTAGATTCAGCAGTTGAAGCATTTGCTGATTCTACAACTACTTCATTAGTCGCACTTGTACCAAATGATTCTCCGGCTTCAGTTTTTTTAGAAGCTTTCTTTTGTGTTTTTTCTTGATGAGTACCTCCTACTACTGTAGCTACTTGCTCCCGTTGTTGATTTTGAACTGTTTGTCTTGATGTTGTGTCTTCTTCCTTTGCTTTTTCTTGTACTTTGTCAAATGCTTTAGATAGATTGGCTCCGATAGTTATACTTGGGACTTCCACAGGTTTTCGAGAAGCCTGACTAATATATTCTCCGTTATTAAGTGAACGGTTTGGATTTGGTTTTTTTGGGCTTGGATTGCGTGGGCCAGTAACAATGCTGTTTGTTGTGAAATGGGGGATATTTGGCTCTATTGCTCTATTTGAATCAACATAACTAGCCGGAGAAGAGGATATTCTAGACGAATTGTCCAGACTGGATGATCTCGTAGGGGTACTAAGTTTTGTATTAGATTTGGTAGATGAAGAAGGAGAAGTCGTTTGATCAACTTTGCTCGAAACATACGCTAGAGACGTTGCTTCACTGAGATTATGTGTCGTCGATCCATTATGTACTGGAGAGCTACTGCCTCCAGAGTTTACCCTTTTCACAAATGTGCGAGCAATACCATCATTACCATATTCAATTCGTGCTGCCTTGGCAGGATTGGTTGTTTCTTTTATGCTTGCAACTACTTCTTTTGATTTCCCGCCTGATCTCACTGCTTGAACAAATGTCAAAGGTGTTGAATCAGCTCTATTATTTACATACGTAACTTGTGCAGCTTCGGCAGGTTCATTGGTTGTAGGCGTTGCATGGAGAGATGCTCTATCAACTCCTCCTGAAGGTATATTTTTCACTAAGGTGAGATGCGGAGGAGATGCAGCGCTATGCACATATTCAATTCGTGCCGCCTTCGCAGGATTGGTTGTTTTTTTTATGCTTGCAACTGCTTCTTTTGATTTCCCGCCTGATCTCACTGCTTGAACAAATGTCAAAGGCGTGGAATCAGCTTTATTATTTACATACGTAACTTGTGCAGCTTCGGCGGGTTTATTAGTTGTTGCAATACTTTCCAGAACTGAGGGAGATTTGCCACCACTTCCAACGTCATGAACGAGCATTTTTCTTACTGGTTGTGCTTGTTTCGGTCTAGTGGCATCAAAGGATACAACTCTGTTCGGTACATAGTGTTTTACTGCTTCTGGTCTTATTCTTGGAGATACATCCGCATTATGCTTCGAGCGATTATTTCCATATGTATGAGATCGTGAATCTGCAGAATGTGAGTCATGCCTATTTCTGCCTTTGTTATTTGAGCCAGATCTTTCCCTACCGGGATTACTACTTGAGGAATATGAGGTAGTAAAACTACTCCTTACAGACGATCCAGAGGGACTACTCATATATGAGTGAGGAAATAGTTCACCGAAATGATTATGATTCCTCGCTCCCACAAGAAAAGGGGGTGGATATAACCTATCCGGTTGAGGAAGCGGAAGGTGTGAAACTTGCTGCTGCATATGGCTCTCGCGCTGAATGGCTTTTTGTACCTGCTGTACCTGCTGCATTGTTTCTGTAAGCATCTTGTCCGCCTTTTCACTGTGCGGACATAAATCCATTTGCATGACAATCTCACCATCTGATCCAACAACTGGTCTACCATTAGGATCAAGTAGCGGGCGAAGCTCCATATGATATGCAGTTGCATGGTCATTATTAATATTTACAAAATTAATACCTTTTTTTGTAATTGTTTTGCAAGATCGTGAATATTTTTTTCTTTAGCCAATTGTTCCGGAGATACTTTTATCCCTTCAGGCCTTGATAAAATCTCCAAGTGAAGAGCAAGTATTTTAATTGCATCTTGGTTGGTGAATTGAATGTTTTTATCTTGATACTTGTCTACATTGATGCTGACAATACTTGGATCATGAATTTGTGCTAATTTTACAATAAAAGCTTTACCATCGAGATTTGGATTCTCAGCACGAGCTTTTTGTAACGTTTTAACGAATTGTGCTGTAAGATCCTTATTCTTGTTGACTAAAATTTCTGGTAACTGTTCAGCTAATTCGATTTTCCCTAAAAATCCTTTTCCTGTTATTTTTTGGAATTGCTCCTGCATTCTTGGATCTTCAGAATGAAGCGCAGACGTAATAATAAGGTTTGTCGCCGTTTGGAGTCTTTGTTCCCAAGTAAGTTTTTCAACTTTTTCGTGATGCTTTTCATCCTCGTTATGTCCGACTGTAATTTGCTTATCTGGATAAAGATCATTTACTTTATTAATAGCTGTAGTTCCAATCTTATTTAATACCGCGGCAATAGAAGACTCATCCTTTGCCTGTTTTAATTCACCTTCAAGAGATTTAAAATCGGCATGTCCATGAAAATAAACTGAGACAATCGCGACTGCTTTTTGATACATTCTTTCAGTTTGTCTTGTTCGATGTTCATCGGGTGTAGCATTCCAAACAGCAATAACTTCAAGTAATCGCCTTTTTTGCCGATCTGCAATGCCACTATGAAAATGAATCGGACCGTTAACATCTATGAACTTAACATCGCCACATTCGTCTAAGGGTTCAGCCGGTTGTTCTGCTTGTAAGATATTCTTTTTTAATGCGCCATATGTGGCAGTCATAGCGTCTTCATCTTGACTAGTCCACCATTTTAATACTTCCGGATGATCCTCAAATTTACCTTTTCGAATAATCGATAATATTTTTTCTTCAAGTGATTTATATGTTTCATGAGATTCATGTTCATCATGTTCTTCGGGTCCATGATCGTGATGATGTGTACAGTCATGGTGGTCATGATCATGTTCTTCATGTGCGTGATCGTGATGATGGGTACGG
>CAZLSZ010000018.1:4755-8551 GCA_964562445.1 uncultured Gammaproteobacteria bacterium | reverse complement strand
GTCATGGTGGTCATGATCATGTTCTTCATGTGCGTGATCGTGATGATGGGTACGGTCATGGTGGTCATGGTCATGTTCTTCATGTGCGTGATCGTGATGATGGGTATGTGCTGCTTCTTCTTTTCGATCTACAATAGTCGAAGCAATAGCTATAGCTATTTTTTCAGGTGGTTCTCCTCTTAATTCAGGTTGATTTTCTACTAACTTTGCTAATAAATGCTGAGCTGGTTCATATCCAACTAAGGCAAGAAGTGTTAATCTTGTTTTATTATCAGCTTGATATGGACCATGAAAATGGATACTTTTTTCTCTCCCGTCGACAGCTCCTTTTATTTCGCAACATTGATCTGCCTTTTCAGGTGCTTGCGCAGTAGATAAAAACTTCTTTACTTTGTGGGCAGCAATATCTCCGTCAGGAAATAGAGTTGATATTACTTCATTTTCAAAATGAGGCTTCTCTTGTCCTGTTTTTTCATCAACTGTATACAAACTGCTTCTTACAAAACGTGGTATATCATGATCGCAATGAGGAACGGATATTTGTAAAGAATCACAAAGTGAATGGAGCGTACTATCGAGCTCTGGCTTGAATGTAAAGCTTCCTTCACGAATATTTAGGGATACGTTTCTCGCTGGAATGCCTTTTTTCGTATCAGTTCGGGTAGTATAATTAATAGAAAATGCAGAGCTTCTAAGCCCTTCAGACTCTTGACTCGAATGATCATAGGCATGGTGTTTATGATGAGGGGATAGTTCTACTGTTGGCATATATTTGCTATTTGCAATATACAAGCATTATATCGTATAATCTTTTTACTTGCAAGTAATTTGCATTTATAATAATATATCTTTATATCTGCAGCAAAAATGATACCGTTTTGAAACGGTGTGTTTAAGAAGAATAAAAACATACTTGCTGGCGTGTCTTGATGAAGTTAAAACTTTTTACTCATACAATTAAAGCTCATTAATATAAATATTTTTTATTCTACTGTTACTCCTTTTAATCGTAAAATGTTTACTATTTTCTTTACTGTACCAATATTCCAGAATATAAAAGTAGGAACATCGGCATGATGGTTTATTTTTATACCTTCTGAAATAAATGGAATACGAGTAATACGTTTTACAGAGTCAATCTCCTTAATTTTTAGATGAATTACCTTGTAAGGATTAAATAATCTATTAAACAAATATATATGTAAATATAATTTTTTTACTTTAGTTGTAATTATTATTTCATCATCAAAAATTTCTAAAACAGCAAAAGGCGACGTAATATCGAAAATACCATACTTCGTATTTATTCGTAATCCGCCTATCTCTCTATATATTGGTTTCATGTAAATGATTATATCAAAGCTAAATCAAAAGTTACGAAGTGAGAAAATAATTTCAAGATTCCGCGGTCAATTTTCAATGCTGTCAAGCCTGGTATACTTCGCTAAAGCTTCGTACTACGTTTTTCTATTTCAAAGACTCAAAATAATCTTTTAGCATCGTCATTATTGTGGTTCTTCCTTTATTTGTTTTGAGATATAATTCTCTTCTTTTTGCGTCACTCATTGTATTGTACGCTTCATAATGGATAAGTTCTAACGGGATATAATGTTTAGTTGATTGACTTTTCCCTTCATTATGCGCTGCAACTCGTTCCTTCACATTCTCTGAATAGCCAATATAGATAAAATTTTTATGAACATTGTGGAGGATATAGACATAATAGAATTTCATTTATATTGCGCAGGTACCATACGATACCTGGCTGCGGTCCCATTCGGTAATATTATGGTATAAATTAGTATGCGAAGCAAGGTACCGAATGGTACCTTGCTGTCGAGCCTGGATTCGAACCAGAATAAACGGATCCAAAGTCCGTTGTCCTACCGTTAGACGACTCGACAATATTTCACAAAGTGACAAGCTCTATTTTACTAAAATCCTGTAGAAAAAGCGAGTTCCAACCATTGTACTGTGATAAAATAAAACATATGATAAAGCTTATTATATTTGACTGGGATGATGTGTTTACTTTAGGAGCAAAGGAAGGTTATTATGCATGTTATCGAAAAGCAATCAATGGAGTAGGTGTTTTTCTTTCACCTGAAGAGGAAAACAAAAGGATTCTCGCAAAATGGGGTAAATCTTTCCGTGTGGAATTAGCAGAGCTTTTACAAGAGAAACCAGAGTTACTTGATAAAGCGTGTGAAATATTTGATAAAACATATTGGGGCAAGACATTTGTCTCTACTTTATCGGAAGTTCCTGGTACAAATGACATGTTGCTTCGATTATCCAAGAAATATAAACTAGCTGTTGCTACGGGGAATCATCCCAAAATGCTTAAAGAACGTATAATTCCTCAATTCCTCATACCGGACGTTTTTTGCCAAATACTTTCTTCACATGAAATAGAAGATCAAGAAAAAACAAAACCACATCCGTATATGCTCAATAAAATTATGAGCTACCAACATGTGATGCCGACGGAAACAATATATGTAGGAGACGCAAAAACTGATATGCAAATGGGAAGAAATGCAGGAGTTACCCCTGTAGCCGTCTTGACGGGACATATGACTCGAAAAGAAGCGGAAGCTCTCCAAATTCATTATATACTTGATGATGTAACAAAGATTGAAAATATTCTCCCTAATTTTAATCAATATACGTAGGCAGGCGGGCGACTCGACAATACACCCTCATGAGGGTAATGACTATTTTACTAAAATCAGTACAAAAAAGCTAATAATTATTAACTATCATTATTGAATACGATTATCTATTGACAATATTTAGGCCTATAGTTGAATATCGTGTCAATGTATGCTATCATCCCCAAATGAGAAAGGCAGAGCATGGAGGGATGCCATGGAGACAATTATTCGATAATGTAGATGAAGGCAATACTGAGGGTAAAATTAAAGGAGTATCAGGAGAACTATTGATTTATACCTATGAAAAGGACGAACATCAAATGCGACTACTTGTTAAAGATGAACGTCGTCCATATTTCCATGCTAATTTTGAAGCTGATCTTCTTGGTGATTATTTCACTCTCGACCTCCATACAAAAGGAGATGGAAAGGATGATCAGATTAGGCATCCGGATCTGAGAGGGGGAGAATTTATAGGATACTCACTAAAACTAATGCGTCATCAAATAGGATATACCTCCGGTTCATTTATAGGAGTATGGTGTAATGAACAGGGATATAATGATAATTTTAAAAAATTTATGGACGAATATAAAAAAGGCATGAGCGAAGCAGAAGCGGCAAAAAGAACATGGTCAGGGAGAACAGTTGCCCTACACGGATTTACGAAAGTTAGAGATAGAGATATTGAATTTGATCCTACAGGTACACAAATAATTGCGAAATTCCACCGTCCAACATAGATACTCATCATTGCATACACCTTTAAGAAGTGGTATATATTAGAGTAGGATGATAATCAGAATTATTTATACTTTTCTCCTCGGAGTATTTCTCGCTATATTTGTCGGTGTAGGGATCTCAGCATTCTATAAAGCCCCCAAATATCCCGAACCGCCCGCATTTATGAAATATTCACCTGAACTCACCAAAGACGCTTCCCAATCAGCAGAGCAGGAAAAGCAAATGGAAAAATATAGTCAGATCGAGAAAAAATTTCGAGAAGAAAATCAGATTTACGCCCGCAATGTTTCTATCATCGCAATCATTGCAGCGACTATTATGGTAGTTATCAGTTTGACGTTCTTTAAAAATATTCTCGTTATTGCGGATGGTATACTTTTGGGAGGGATATTTAC
>CAZLSZ010000018.1:0-4655 GCA_964562445.1 uncultured Gammaproteobacteria bacterium | reverse complement strand
CAAACATAATGCTTGACAGCTATACATTACAGATATATAACATACATAGATGGAAAAAGTGGAGAAACCGGTAAAAATAATAAATAGACATACAGGCGGTGGAGGAGCTGTCTATGGTCTCGGGCTTATCGGAGCAATAGTCTATTTTATCCAACACGCAACATCATTTAGCGATGGCGTATGGGGAGTACTCCAAGCTATCGTCTGGCCTGCAATTTTTGTCTACAAACTCCTCGAAATGTGGAAGATGTGATATCTGTTATTTTTCAGGAATGAAAACGATTGATAATGAATTCACACAATGTCTTGTATTTTTTTCCGTAAGATTTTCTCTTTGAAATACATGCCCTAAATGTCCTTTACACTGAGCACATTGAATTTCTGTCCTCATACCATCACTATCTGGTAGCCATACAACTGCATTTGGAAATGTATCATCAAATGATGGCCAACCACATCCTGAATTAAATTTTGCTTTAGAAGAGAAGAGGGGAGTATTACATTTGCGACATACATATATACCTTTTTTATAAAAGTTATCATATTTACCCGAAAACGGTGGTTCAGTACCCTTTTGTTCAATAATACGTTTTTCCTCAGTTGTCAACTTATTTACAATCATATTGGTAGTATACTAGGAAATATTATTATAATACTCCTATGTAAGGAAAATATGTGTATGTCACAAATGTAATCCATGCTCCCGCTCCTGCATTACCAGCAACCTAAAAAACAAAAAAAATAAAGGTTATAAATGACCATATTAACCAACTATAAAGATGCGGCCGTGTTTTACCTTATAATAAATTAATAGAGATATGACTTTGCGGAGTATAAAAATTACACGTATATATACCGATCAGTGTTGAAAAGAACAATGTTTCATTTTACGAAAAATGCGGATTTATCAATAAAGATACTATTTCTATGAATATGGATTTGAAACACTAATGTAATAAAAATATCTCTCTTAAACATGCTATACTAACTCTAATGAAACATATCACAATCAAGCAAGCTAAGGAATTTGAGAACGCGCAAACCTGTTATGGTGTCAACTATCCGATAGGAGACAAAGATATCAATGTCGCCCTCATCCAAATTGCAGGAAGATATCCGGAGAAAGGGAGAACATATAATGAATCATGTAAAGAAATAATGTATGTCGTCCAAGGAGAAGGGGAGGCGCATTGCGAAGGGCATCAATATTCACTTAAAAAAAATGATGTCCTTTTTATTGATAAAAACGAAAAATATTATCTCACAGGTCATATGACACTTTTTGTCCCGTGTACTCCTGCATGGACAGAAGAACAACATAAAATGATTCCATGAAAAAACAACTTTCGTATCTGCTCGTTATTATCCAATTCTACTGTATCTTGTATCTCGCCCAAAACGCGGCAAATATTTATTATAGCTTTTCCACACTCATTCCCGTTATTATCGGGATGGTTATCTTGGCGTTAGCAGTTTGGGAGATGAGAAAAAGTAAATTACAAGTCTTTCCTGACGTTGAGAAAAATGCTACATTAATAAAAACAGGACCATATAAAATGATCCGTCATCCGATGTATACGGGAGTCATACTTATCTGTCTGGGGCTTCTTATCAGCAATATCACAATTGGCGGAATATTCTTTTTTATCATATTACTCATTGATCTTGTAATAAAACTCCATTATGAAGAACGACTTCTTCTAAAACATTTTCCTATGTATAAAAGCTATCGTAAAAAAACAAAGAAATTGATTCCGTATATTTACTAAGCGTTATATAATTGTTTGAGAATCGGCCTGCATATGTCATTGCGAGGAATGTGGGACGAAGCAATCTCGAGTAACTGAAAGGGGGAAATATTATATGCCTTTAAGAAGGGACGTCAGGCGGTCTTTATCAAATCCGATCACAAACTCCGAATCCGCATCTGCATATTGCACTTCCGTCACTGGCACACCCATTTGTCCAGTCTTTCGTACCATCTATTCAGCCTCCTGCTGATTTTCATCGACGTAGATTACTTCATGTCCTATCTTTTTCTCTTCAAGCCATTCTTTTTCCATTTTGCAGTACGGGCATGTTTTTGTGGAATATAATTTCACTTTTTTAGGCTGTAAATCGGTAACACCGGCAGCTGAATGAATAATGTCTTTTAATTCTTTCTCAATAGAATCTGACAATGCCGCAATTTTCGAAGATTTCGCAATCGCTTTCAGAAGAGATGTATGTCCTGAACCCACTAATACATCATTACCCTTTTCAAAAATAATAAGAGAAACGGGAAGTAAACCCAATAATTGATGGTTTTCAGCGATTACCGTATCAACTACCTCGGGATAACTGATGAGGAGCATCTGTCCCTTATAATTTCCAAGTTTTGTTTGTCCGACTATAACCCATGTCGATTTTTCGAGTTCTTTTCTGACTGCATCAATCGTTTTATCCAGGGTCTTCGTACTTTTTCTAAAATAGGCTATATTCATTTCTTTATTTCCTCCGCGAACTTCAACAGTGTCTCACTCATCTTCGCGGTCTTTTTATCGATCAATTGATAATAAATTTCCTTACCCTCACGTTTTGTTGTCACAAGCCCTGCGGATCTGAGTTTCTCCAAATGCTGTGAAACAGCAGATTGCGATAGTTTACAATTACCAATAAGCTCAGTCACATTTTTTTCTCCATTTGCGAGACAGATAAGTAATTGTAATCGGGTTTGGTTTGCAAGAGCTGACAATATTGTTGCTGTCATGCTTATATATTAGCATATTCTAATATATTGTCAAGTATCTTTCGGACTTGCAATGCATTTCTTATATGTGATATACATCTACTATATGGCATACGCACCAGAAGAAGAAATTCCAAAAAAACATAAAAATCTCGGATTATTTTTCGGTACGATAGTGGTCGCAAGCATTGTTCTGGGGATATTAATGTACAAGATTCTCCAAGATAACAGACAAAATCCTACATTATTTGCAAATAATGCAGCGCAGCAACGCAATAAAATGCAACAGGGGCAGGGGAAAAATCAAATGCAAGGGCAACGAGAGCAGCAGGGAAACAGATTTAATAAACAAAACTGTCTCGGGGATGAATGTCTGCAAGTAAATAACATGCAATATCCGGCCGGCGAACTTTCCCAACAAGCACGAGATGCTCTCAAAAGAGCGCTTGAGGATGAATATAAAGCACACGCGACATATGAATCTGTTATCGCGAAAATAGGTATGGAACGACCATTTTCTATGGTTATCAGAGCAGAGGAACAGCATATCTCGTTATTAAAGTCTTTATATGACAAATATGGCCTCCAAATTCCTGAAAACAATTGGACAGGTGCGATCACCGTTCCTTCATCGCTGCAGGCAGCATGTCAAGTAGGGGTAAAAGCAGAGACAGAAAATGTACGATTATATAAAGAAGAATTATTGCCGATTGTAAAAGACTATCCTGATCTAACAAGTGTCTTTACAAATTTAATGAATGCTTCACAAAACAAACATCTTCCGGCATTTCAACGCTGCCAGTAATTATGTACCATGTCATTGCGAGAATCCTGCTTTGCAGGAGGCGAAGCAATCTCTTATCCTGGCATTGCGAACGGAGTGAAGCAATCTCAAATAACGTAAAAATGACATTAGTATACGCAATTTACCCTCTAGGCATAGTTGAGGAAAATGTGTATAATACCCGTATGGCAAAAAGAGCAACAGGACTCACCAGTAAAATTAAAAAGTCGCCTCATAAGACCAAGAAACGTCTTGAAATTAAGCGAGCGATGCTTGCGGAGCGAGCGGCAAAAAAAAGAGGTAAAAAATAATTTTTATTGCCCCATCTTTATAAACGGTAATGCTCCGCCTCCCCAATATTGAGGAAGTTTCCCATCCCATTTATCAAGAGCTTTTTGCTGAAGAATTTGGTCTGTTATTGCTGACTGTTTTATCCTGTTTGATTCCGCTTCATTGGTAGCAACTTCTACCAGATATCGTGATCGTTCTGCTTCCTGCTGGGCAACTTGTTTTGCTTCAACGGCATTATTGTACTCTGCGGAAAATTCGACATTAACGATACTGACATCATCCACAATTATATTGTAGGAAAGTAATCGCTGCTTCATGAGTGTATCGACATCTTTTTTGAGACCTTCTCGAGTCGCTAAAATTTCATTCGCCGTTTTTTTGGCAGTAGCAGCTTTCATTACTTCATTAGTCGCAGGAATGATGATACGATCTTTCACTGCCGTTTCATCACCAATCTGCTGATATATCTTGTTTACTTTCCCTGCATCAAGATGCCAGTTGACTGCAAGATGTGTATTGACGGTCTGTTGATCTTTGGATGCTGCCATCGCGGGGACATCAGTTTTTTGGACACGAACCGAAACAGGGACGACATTTTCTACAAAAGGCATGCGGAAATGCAAACCTTCACCAAGTACACGATCTTCAATACCTGTTACATTACTGAATACGACACCACGTTCACCAGCTCCAATAATAACAATCGGATTAATGGAGAAAAGAAACATGAGGATGATAAATGCTGCGACCATCCATCCGATTAATTTTGCTGTCGTTAGCGCTTTCATAGTACTCTACGCATATTATATCACGCCCATGCAAGAGAGTATTATCTTTAACACCCGGTGTTGA
>CAZLSZ010000017.1:0-24793 GCA_964562445.1 uncultured Gammaproteobacteria bacterium | reverse complement strand
GATGTTTCAGTTCCCGCCGTACCCGGCCAAACACTAATATAACTCCTTACGGAATTAACTTCATGCGTGGTCAACCAGTAAATCTGGTTAGGTTTCCCCATTCAGAGACCGCTGGATCAAAGGTTGATGGCACCTCCCCAACGAGTATCGCCGCCGTCTGCGTCTTTCCTCGGTCAAAATCTCCTAGGCATCCGTTGTTGGCATTATTAGTAAATTTATTACTACCACGTCCATGAGTATAGACGTGGATTTTAGTTGCATTCATGCGCTGAATGCAACCTAAGACGTTTTTAAATCCCGTATAATGCCATGGACCCACATCATGACTGTACAGTCAAGCGTGGTTAACATTACGCGGGATATTCTCTTCACTTTTTAATGAGCCACTCACTCAATCAGCTATGAATTCTGCTTTGCAGAACCAGGAAACTGATCGTAGATGATCAGATCTCTCTGAGGCAAACCCTCTCTTACTAGAGGGTTTGCCCCAGAGTCGAAGCGACTCGCTTCGCTTATAACTAAGAACTCAAAACTGAGAACTAATAACATTTTCTTGTTTTTAGTTCTAGGTTTTCAGTTCTTCGGGCTTTGCCCGAAGGGTGGCCTGCCACTCCGTAGCAAGGTGCCGTATGGTACCTTGCGAAGGGTGGACCGAAAGAGATTCGAACTCTCGACCTCGTCAGTGCAAATGACGCGCTCTACCAGCTAAGCTACCGGCCCAAATAACTGAGAACTAATAACAAAAAACTAAAACTTTTGCACACAGTTTACTATTTTCTGTTCTCAGTTTTGCGTTATTAGCCTGCAACTATTAGAAATATAAAGAGCGAACACTAAAAAACGGAAGAAACGCGAGTATGAAGACAAAATTACGCCGTCAACTTGGGTAGGTAAAATATAACTTTCGTAATCATCATAAACGATATTTCTTCGTCGGTAAAAGCTATCTTACCATAGCCTCAAAGTGGTGTCAATAGGACAATAATCCTATAATTATCAAACCCTTACTTTCAGCTTTGAGAAGGGACCCTCAATGCAAGATATGCTACCGTATCGGATGCCTCTTTGGGCGAGATCTGATACGGGGTATCTTTAGGAATTTCTAACACGTCGCCTTTTGTCATCACACGTTCATGGACGGGGTTTTTTATCCGTTTATCACTGACAATTCCTTCCTGTCCATACACAGGTCTTTCATGATCTATGGTACCGCCCCACCTGACAACTGCATCCGCCTCAGTAATCATGATCGTCTGATCTGTATCGCTTTGTCGTGCTCCCATCCCCCAGTTAACAATGCCATGAAATACATGTTCTGTCTCTCCTCCGAGATAAAAAACATGCTCTCCGAGCGGTGCATGGGGATCATTAGCGATATCATAATATGATTGATCTATTTGATCTTTGTATCTATTCGCAGCTTCCTGTAATAAAATTCCTGCTGGAGAAAGATTTTCTTCTTGGGAGGGACGAGGTGCATCAGATTGTTCTACCATAGGATTAAGTATAGCATATTTATTTGCAAAAAGACTGGAAGTACTTAGTTGAGCTTGGAAGAGGGAGCATACGTTAGTCAAGTTGAAATCGTTCTCGAAGAACTACTGCAAAAACTTTGGGGTCATCTGTCTTGTGTTCATCTTTTTCCGAATTGGACGTTTCTTCTCCTTCAGTTTTAGTCGTTTTTTTGGGTTTGTAAGCATTTGCTTCACCCGGCCCTACCCACACAGTCCTTCCTTCCAAAATAATAGTTGTTACTGGTTCATTACCATTCTCTTCCCGTACAATCTTTTGCCCTATATATACTCGTTCTCCATCATCATGACTAATTCCTTGTGGCGCCAAGCCTCCATGCCTCGTTACTTCTAAATCTCCTTTCACCGATGCATATACAGTATGTATACCTTCATCATTTCGATGAGGCTTTGTGCCTTCAGGCTTCACGACAACTATATCAATATCTTTATACTTTTTTTTCGCCTCCTTACCATCTACTAAATCCGATAAAGGACGCGTGATGACGCCTTGCCCCTGCATACTTTGACCTTCTATCAAGCACGGGATCTCACGCACTACAGTTGGGCCCATTTCTTTTACTATGCAACGCATTTTTTCATGCGTTTGTATTACTTTTTTAGGTGTGGATATGCCTCGCTCTTTGGTCATAATGAGGGATTGTACTCCTCCTTTACACACTTTGCAAGGGGTAATAGTATCTAAGACTATTTATGATGAAATTTGACAATTAACGCAGCGCTAATACCGCCGTTAAGAGGCTCATGCATATGAGGATTACCCTTTGGAATCCATAGACTGCCACTGGGATCTACCGTTACTTTTTTATTTTTGATGATCCATCTTTCTCTCGGATACCCATTCCTACATATTCATCTTTTACCTTTTTTCCTTTTATAATCAATGGCCTTTCCCGCATAAGTACACCGCCCACCGTGTACACCATCTTATCATCAGCTTCCAGCCCATAGCACATATCTCCAAACTCATCATGCCGGGAAGGGGGTGAACCTTTTCCATTATCTACTACCAGAGAGATTTTTCTATCATGGCCATGGGTAGGCAATCGAAAAATAGTCGTCCCTTCCTCCAAAGGCTGTAATTCTCCCCGTATTGCTTCATCAATAAACTTTTTATGCACGCGAGCTTCATCACGAAGATATAATCTCGCTCCCAATACTTTTAACGGATAATGTTGGTACACTTCTCTTGACATATATATAATAAAAAATACTTAGTTGCTATGTTGTAGATTTGATAATAAATGAAAAGAGCGCCAATATGTTGTTGGAGAGCATCTTCTCAATGAGGTATATTGTTATCCCCTAAATAAATTCACCTACAATTATACTATAAGTTTGCCCTAGTTGCAATTCTATTCTATCTGCGCGGAATCTTCAGTACAATTGCGGCGGCGACACCGTTTGTGACCGGACCATGTCCATGGGGCTCTTTATATCCTGTTACTAAACTTTCTCCGGGCTTGAGAACTCTTTTTGAGACAGGCTTTCCTTCCTGCTCACGGATTGCATTACCGACATACTCACCCTTCACTATTTTACCCTCTTTTATTAGCGGTTCTTTGGGGATCAATACACCGCCCGTCGTAAATTCCATCCCATCAGGACATTCTACCCCCCACCATACATCCGATTGAGTATCATGGATCTCAGGCATCGCGCTCTCATTATTATCAATAACTAAAATCACTTCAGGTTCTTTTTCATGATCTTTCGGAAAAACAACTACATTTTTACCTTGGTTTAATTCTTGCGGTTTTCTGAAGATAACATCAATCGCGCGAGCATGCCGTTTCGCTTTTGCCTCCAATAATTCTTCTGCTTCACGGACATCAGCATCTGATGGGTATGTATACGGGGAGCGTTCTGCCATTTGGGGATTATATACTATCTCTCTACGTAATGCAATTATAGGATGCTCTTGTAGATACACATGCGCATTTACCGCTTTCGCGCTTGCATCATAAGAGCAGCAGCTACACCGCCTGTTTTGGGATAATGACTGAAAAGAGTTCTTCTGGAAATCCAAAGTGTTTCACCCTCTCCAAGCTCACGAGATAT
The DNA here is from genome assembly GCA_964562445.1 of uncultured Gammaproteobacteria bacterium. Lineage (GTDB taxonomy): Bacteria > Patescibacteriota > Microgenomatia > Levybacterales > UBA12049 > JACDET01. The sequence goes on along the minus strand of CAZLSZ010000017.1, from coordinate 21,200 downwards.
ACCTTGTTGTGGAATAGTAACAAAATTCGGGACGATTATCCCTCCCTGCTTTACCATCAACGTATCAGGCGAGGAAACGCCATGAAAAAGATGCATCAACCCTCTATCTATCTGCGGTTGTCCTCCATATCCTTTATCGACAACTAGCAAGACATCACCTCTGTCAGAAGGACTATCAGGCAACCGAAAAAGATTTTTCCCTTTCTGGAGTCTTTTACTATGCACCTTTTCAGCCACAAAATCTTCAGCTTTTATTGCTCTCTCCAAAAGATATTCTTCAGCATTTGCTCGCTGATGTGCGGTTATAAGTTCACGGTTCATCGTAACGCAATTTTACTACAGGAGGGTGATCAATACAAATATAATCTACCTATCCGCGGAATTTTACTCCCAATGCAGCAGCTGTTCCCCCATTAATAGGACGAATCATATATGCAGTATCTTTGGGGATAATAACGTGCTCACCAGCATTCAAAAGCTCACTTTTGAGTGGCTTCCCAGACTTTTGATCGATATCTTTTCCGGTGCCTTCACCAAAAATGACAGCGCCGCTAATTGTTTCTTCCTGCGGAGAAATAAGTTTCCCACCGGATGTAACCACAGCTGATTCTTCTCCTAATCCCATTAATACGACTGAATGCCGTGCATGCTGAAGTGGCGGCGGTTTTTTCTCATGGTTTGCCACCAAAAGCATCACGCCAGACAATCCTTCTTCATAAGGAAAGAGCACAATTTCTTTCCCAGTATCCTTTATATGACCCTCTATCTCTTCTTTTCGCTTCTCTGCTATCGTACCGAGTACCCCCCTTGCGGCTTGTTCTTTCGCTCTAAGTGGGACAGGATGAGTTTCGATAGACATAGTACAATGGTACTAAAAAAAATAATCCCCATGCAATCAGTAAAATGCTATAATCGACCCTATGAAGCCTCCAAATACAGCAGTACTCCTCATAAATTGTCCCGATAGAAAAGGAATTGTGGCGGAAGTCGCGCAATTTCTCTACAAACACAACGCAAATATCCTCCACGCCGATGAGCATCAGGATACCCAACGGGGTATATTTTTCCTGAGGACAGAATGGGAACTTGCGGATTTTGCGCTGGATGAAAAAGCATTTACGGAGGCATTCTCTCCCCTTGCGCAGAAATTCAACATGGAGTGGGATATCTTTTATACCAAAACAAAAAAGAGAGTAGCGATATTCGTGTCGCGGGAGGATCATTGTCTTGAGGATTTATTGTATCGATATAAAAGCGGCGAGCTGGATTGTGAGATTGCTTTCATATTGAGCAATCATGAAACAGCGAAGCCGCTCACGAAGTTCTACAATATACCATTTCAACTTATACCCAGTACATCGGAGAAAGAAAAAGCTGAAAAGAAAATACTTACACTTCTGAAAAAAAATAATGTTGATTTAATTGTACTAGCAAGATACATGCAGATTCTTTCACCTGACTTTCTGAAAACATTCACTAACCCTATTATCAACATCCATCATTCTTTCCTTCCGGCGTTTATCGGTGCGAATCCGTACAAGCAAGCGCACCAGCGCGGTGTGAAGATCATCGGCGCGACAAGCCACTATGTCACCGAAATCCTTGACAATGGCCCGATCATCGAACAGGATGTGCTTCGGGTTTCTCATAGAGATAGTGTCAAAGACCTGATACAAAAAGGGAAAGATCAGGAGAGGATTGTACTTTCGAGGGCGGTACAATGGCATCTGGAGAATAAAATCCTGCGGTATGCCAACAAAACAGTAGTATTTGACTAGGTTATTTTTGTTCTTCCAGCCAGCGTTCGGCATCAAGGGCGGCCGCGCAGCCACTTCCCGCGGCCGCAATCGCTTGCATATATTCTTTATCAAAAACGTCTCCTGCTACAAATACACCGGGGACATTGGTGCGGGTACGTTCTTTGACGAGCACATAGCCTTTTTCATCACAATCAATGCCTTCAAATAATTTTGTATTGGGAAGATGACCGATAGCCACAAATACTCCATCAATCGGCATTTCGGTCTCTTTCTTGGTTTTATTATTAAGAAGCTTCACGCCACTTACTTTAAAATCTCCCAAAATTTCGGTGATCTGTGTATCCAGAACAAATTTTATCTTCGGATTTTCCTTTGCTTTGGCAACCATTGCGTAGGATGCTCTGAATTCATCCCTTCGATGTACAAGCGTTACGGAGTTGGTATATCTCGCAAGGACAATTGCCTCTTCCATCGCGCTGTCTCCTCCCCCCGCGACGATAACATTTTTATTTTTGAAGAATGGCCCATCACACGGAGCGCATGTTGAAACACCTCTGCCGATTTTTTCCTGCTCACCGGGAATGCCGAGCCATTTGGTATCAGCGCCTGTGGCAATAATGACTGACTTGGTGGTATATTCTTTTTCTCCTGCAGTAATACCAAAGGGATGTTTTGTAAAATCCGCTTTACTGAAATTTTCATCAACTATTTCTGCACCATATTTCTCAGCCTGTTTACGCATGTTTTCCATCAAATCAGGCCCCATGATACCGTCAGGAAATCCGGGAAAATTCTCGACTTCAGTGGTGAGCATGAGCTGACCTCCCCATTTTTCACCCGCGATAACAAGTGTTTTGAGATTTGCTCGTGTGGAATAAATTGCGGCAGTGAGCCCAGCAGGACCCGATCCTAGAATAATAACATCATACATTTTTGCCATACTCAATAAACAGGAGTTTTACACTACGAAGAAAGTGCTTTATCAATCTCAGTTTTATATGCCTGTTTGCTTTGTGCACCAACCATGGAATGAACCGGTTTACCGTTTTTGAAAATCATAACAGTCGGGATACTCATCACACCGAAATTGCCCGCAACATCGGGATTTTCATCAACATTCAGCTTACCAATCGAAACTTTGCCTGCATAATCTTTGGCAAGCTCCTCAATTGTAGGAGAAACCATTTTGCAGGGTCCACACCATGGAGCCCAAAAATCCACAACAACTGGCGTGCTGCTTTGCAGTACTTCTTTTTGAAAATTTGCGTCGGTAAATGTCTTATCACTCATAGGTGTCCATCTATATTATCAGCAACGGAAAAAAGTGTCAACATAATCCTGGAAAATTCTTATATGGTCATTGCGAGGATCCTGCTTTGCAGGAGACGAAGCAATCTCAACAAACGAAATTGCCACGCCGAGCTGAGCTCGGATTGCAATGACACGATTACTCCAATTCCTCTGTCTTGGCGTGGAGGAAATAAAACCACTGATCAAAAAACGCAAAAAGGAATTTAAACGGCGCTTCGATGAAGAAATCAAAAAGCATAAGAAAAATATTTATCTGCGAAATACTCTGCGTAAGTTTGCGTCCAACCCGGATAACCGGCATGAACAAAAAGTCCACCACAAATGTCAGCATCCCCTGCTTCTCTCCGACTCTGTACGTGTTTGCAAGCAGCGTAATGCGATACGCGAGGAACGAAACAATCGCGAGGAAGAATAAAAAGATTCCCTGACTGACAATATTAAACCCTATCCGCGTCAATATAACAATTAACGCACCAAACGAAAGAACAAACGCAAATAGCCAAAGAATGGTAAATGCCGTCATAAATCCTTTTTCTGTCTTGGGTTGTGTTACAAGAATTTTATTTCCGAGGACTGGATCTTCGTCATACAAAAGATGCGTAATATACTTATAAATCGTTTGTGAATTATCCTGCCCCGGAGGTCTGATAAAAAGACTCACAATAACCATCAGGAGAGGCGGCACAGTAGTGTTGATAATGATAGATTTCCAGTGAATACCGCCCAAAAAGATACGCTCATATGTCCCTTCTACAAAAAACGCGAATCCCAGCTTGGTGAGAAGGATAAAAATAAATGAACGGATAACCGCGGTGCGGACACGTGTACTTGTCGTTTTATACCGCTTCTCACATGCTTCAAATACCGCTGATTTCAACTCCTCTTCATTTTCAAGCATTGATTTCAGATTATCTTTCTTGGCATTCAAAATATCTTCAAAAATGAAAAATGTCGCTGTACGCCGCTTCACATAGGTATAAATTTTGTCTCTATGGACATAATCCATCTGACGAAGTATCTCCTTATACCCCCGCATAAAATGTTCTGCTGAATATTCAAGCGTTTTTTCCGTTAATCTCCCGAAATATTGACAAAACATGTGATACCGCAAAAACGCCAAGTCATCCCGAGAAAAAGCCTTGCGTACCGCCATAAACACCTGAGCGTCTCTTGTCTCCTCATTTGCACCCTCGATCGTCACATCATCTCGAAGGACATGAAACATATAATTCGCGAGCAATTCTTTGGACCTTTTGGGATTGAGAATATACTGGATATCCGCGGACATCAAATCATATGTCCAATCATTGATTTCGCGCTCCGGGATACGATGTTTTGAAAGAATTTGCAAACGAAGCTGGAGATACAGATTAATAGTGGTTTCAATCTTGCGGACAGTGGATTCAGCAACTTCTGACTCCGGAAGATATCTCGCCCACAAAAGCTCCTTTACCAGAGCTGTCGCCGTCGTTTCTCCATTGCCGCCGAGAAGCAGACGGCGTTTAAGGATACGCTCTATTGTCGCCCGAAGGATAACTTCATCCTCCCGAAATTCCATGGAATTTCGCAGACGTTCATACCAAGAAGCAAATTTAGAGACGATTGGATTAACGACAATCTTGCGCTCATCAGATGGACGAGGAGGCTGCTCTTCAAGCGCATTGAGTAAATATTGTGATAGATTTGAGAGCGGACGGAAATTATACATGGTACTTAAAAATTATATCATTTCTTATTGATTGTCTTGTGGAGAATTTCTCCGATGTTTTTTATCATGCAATGCGGTCAACACATCATCTACCATAACTTTTGCCTGTACTGCCTCTCCATACCTCGGTGAGGATTTACCCTGAATTCGAATATTTGTCCTTCTCTCAAACGCATCAATAGTAACTTCAGGATGATACACTTGCTTAATCTCTCTGCCAAATTCATCTATTGTAGGAGGAGCACTCTCCATCTGAGACTTTTTCACGACATCGATAAAAGAATATCTCTTATAAGAATATGCACTACCATCAATTTCCCTACTGAATTGCTCACGCACCACCAACTTCATTTCTCTACCCCGTACCATTACAGTGCCATCATCTACATCAAATGTCGCAGCATAAGTATCCACCTCCCTACGCACATCCTTTATGATACCTTCAACAGGATTTTCAAGTGCACGTCTACGCCGCAATTGTTCTGCTCGATTCATGTGGTGTATTATATCATGAATACTATAGACATTAAATGCGACTAATTATCTCCTTGACAAAAAATATGCGGGAAAATACAATAGGTCTTGAATGAGAAAGGCAGCAGCAAAAAATACCCAGGAAACAACCCAAACAAAAAAATCCGCAAAACAAGACGACTCGTTCACTATAAAAATTCCCCGTTTATCCTTCAAAAATAACTCGCTTAATATGTATCTTGTCTTTACCATTGTTATTTTCGCCTTTATTCTCGGCATGCTCACCAACAAAATTCTATACTTGGAAAGCAAAATTAAGGCAGATAATGCCATGGCAGCATTACCTACTCCGGCACAACCGTTAAAAGATACACCTCCTCAGGTGGTAAATGTTGAAAAAGGTCACCTGCCGCCCATGGGGAATGCGAATGCCAAAGTCACTATTGTGGAATTCAGTGACTTCCAATGTCCATTCTGCGAAAGCTTCTTTACTGATACACTCTCGCAATTAAAAGAGAAATATGTAGATACAGGAAAAGTACAATTTTACTACAGACATTTTCCTCTTACATCTATTCATCCCAATGCGCAAACAGCCGCACTTGCTTCAGAATGCGCCAATGGACAGAATAAGTTCTGGGAATATCATGATGTTCTTTTTAAAAATCTGGATACATGGTCACCTCAGACACTTTCCGATGCCACAAATTCTTTTGTAGAATATGCGGGACAGCTCGGGATGAGTACGGATGAATTCAAATCATGTTTGGAAAGTGAACGACACAAAAAAGGTATCGAAGATGATATGGCCGCAGGTGATAAAGCGCAAGTAGGAGGAACACCGGCGTTCTTTATCAATGGGAAACGTCTCGTAGGAGCACAACCTTTCAGTGAATTTGAAGCAATTATTGAACAGGAGCTGAAGAAATAATACTTATCGAATAGTAAATTCTTTATAATCCTCTTCCACTTCTTCCCATTCAAAGCCGAACTGCTTTACCTCCGAAAGAAATGGTCCCTTTCTGCAAAGCAGAATTACTTCCTCAAGAATCTCTTTCTTCCCTTGTAAAACAGCTTCCACGCCTCCATCCTCCGTATTACGCACCCATCCTGTCACATTCGCTTTACGCGCGGTGCTTCGGACGAATTGCCGGAATCCCACTCCCTGTACCTGTCCTGAGATGTATACATGCAACTGTTTCATAGATATCTAGTCTTAACTGTCATCCCCAACCTGCCTGCCGGCAGGCACTGCGCGGGAATGACAAATTATTTTTCTTTTTGCTTCTGCGTTTCTATCCTCCCCTGTAACACTTTCTCGTTCTTCTTTGCTTTTGCTTTGAGTTCCTTTAATTTCCACATAAATAAAGCGCCCTTATTAGTAGCGGTACTGTCCACGCAAAAAGATAGCGCTTCCTCAAGGATTGACCGATGCGTCGTCTTCGCAAGCTTAATATACAAACTCTTGTGCTTATAATCATCAAGTCGATCAGCAAGATGCAATCCGAATGTTTGAAATTCACGGGAGATATATTTGTCGGTAGTGGGATTAAATTTGTTGAGAACTGTTTTTATAGAATCCATAGGATAGAAGTATTATAACGTATTTATCAGTATCATGATGCGTATTCTGAAGATACTCAATGGTCATTCTGGCTTGTCCAGAATCGATTCTGGAGTCCTCGCAATGTTCGTCCCCAGAATGACATGGTGTTTTATCTCCTAAGAATTAAAGCGGTTGGATGCACTTTCCATACCTTTTTCAAGAGCGGTTTGGATAGCTTGCGAGCCTTTTTTGACAAGATCTTTGGCCTTCCCTACTTCTCCATCCTGAAAGGCATCAAGCACATATTCTTTGGCGTCACGAATTTTCTGATTGCTGACCGGCTGCTCTTTATCACGGGACTTTCCGATACCGAGTCTGAAACGCCAAAACTTCTCCGTTCCCAATACTTCCATGATAGACTCAACTCCTCTATGCCCCGCTGCCGCACCTCCATTACGGATTTTGAGATGCCCGAGCGGCAAATCCAGCTCATCATACACGAGCCATACATCCTCAACCGGCACTTTATAAAATTCTACCAGCGGCTGTACTGCTTCACCTGAATTATTCATGAATGTCTGTGGCTTTACGAGAATGATTTTTTCTTCTTCTCCTTCCGCATTTTTAATCATAAGCGTTGCGATGTGACTTTTGAACTTTGTACTGTCTTCCCATGCGGTATTTACTTTGGTGAGATCTTTGAAGACCTGCTCTACGGTGAGGAAGCCAAGATTATGACGTGTGTGGGCATATTTTTCACCCGGATTACCGAGGCCGACAATCAATTTCATAGCAACAATAATTATAGCACTGCTTCCGTAAAAGTTGCGTAAGATATTTCTCTATCATTAAAACTCCATCTTCAACTGCGGAACTGCACTCAACTTTTCTTCTCCCCTTTTCCAGATAGAGACTTTCCCATACTCTCCGTCATATCCCGGCTCAATCGCGATATCTCCACTGCGGACTTTACGCACACCTTGGGCTACTGTCCCACCACCGATTTTCTCAATATCTTCAAGCGAAGCATGCAAAAGCACCTCGAGTTCTGAACCTAATTCACTGCATAATTTCGCGTACAGATTTTTGGATTTCTGACTGTTTACTGTTGATCCGAGTGATTCTGCTGCCACTTCCAAAAGCGGGACAAGATTCACAAATGGCGGCTGTTTGCCTTCTTTATCAATCCGCCACTGCACACCATTTTCATCAATATTGGTTCCCACGCGATCCATGAGTTTCTCATCAGACAATTCCTGCAAACGATACAGCACCCCCTCCGTCATTTTACGATTGCAGACCTTACAAATATTTCCCCCTTCACGTATTTCATCAGGCCCGATGGAAACTTTGCAATTGCGATGCCCCGAATAATGATATTTCCCTTCTTCAGGATAAAATTCGATTGTATAAGCGATATGGTTCTTGTCATTGCGAGGATCCTGCGTTGCAGGAGATGTGGCAATCTCTTTTGTAGATTGCTTCGCCTCTGCTTTGCAGAGGCTCGCAATGACAGACTGAGACATAATCGCCTTTCTGATATTCTCATAACTCGGTTTTTCAAGCTCCATGACCGTCGCCTCTCTCCCCATCTTCGCGGGTGAATGAGCATCAGAGAATGATAAAATTGACCGATTCGCAAGCTCCGATACCTGCCAATTCATACCCGGATCACTGGATATCCCCGTCTCAATTCCGTAGACGTACGGTGCCATATCGCCAAATGCTTCTTCAAGTGAGTCAAAACCGGACGCCGAACCATAGACACCGAAGTGAGGCGTCCAGACATGACAAGGGATAAGAAATCCCCTTTCATCAATATCTAGTATCATTTCGCAGAGCGCTTTTGCGGATAGTCCGACAATCGGCCGGCCGTCAGCATTGAGATTGCATCCCTTAGAGACAAGTGCCTTGGTAAATTTCTCCGCTGCACCGAAATCCGGAGCAAAAATGAGGCTATGAATCCGCCGAAGCTTGTCTCCCTGTTTATAAATGCTGGATATTTCTGTCGAAAGAATAAACCTCGTCGGATCCTCTTTATCCGGCAATCCATATAGCCCCTCATCCCGCTCTTCCAGCATCTCACGGATTTCTTTGGACCAAACAGGATGGGTAAAGTCCCCCGCCGTGAGAATATCAAACCCTTTCTGACGTGCATACTGACTCATCACAGGCAGATTCATCTGCGGGGATACAGCACGGGAATATTTGGAATGTAAATGAAGATCCGTCACATACTGCATATGTTTATTTCTTCCCCTGATCGTTGTACATATCGATCAGTTCCTCAACTGTTGTGGCGTCTTCAGCTTTTTTATCCTTATCCCGGAAACTTACTAACCGGGGAAATCGAAGAGCGTATCCCGGCTCTTTTGTCCCGTCTTCTGCTACGCTTGCCCCTGCCGTATGCAGCGGACTGCGGGTAATCTCATCTGCCAGAACTTCTATAACAATTTCAGGCTTCACCCATACACTTGGTGTAATAAAAGAATGAACACGCGCAGGCTTGTGATCCAACTCTAGCCCTTTGGTCTTTTCTCTGATGCTTCTCCATTCATCATCCGTAAGACCGGTACCGATTCTACTGACACTCACAAATTGGTCCTCACGCGGATCGTACAGCCCTACAAGAAGTGCCCCGGCGCCAAATGATGTTCTCTTCCCTTTTCCGTAAATATACCCCAATATAACGGCATCTATCGTGTCATGAAGCTCCCCCGATGAATGTCTTTTGAGCTTCACCCAATTAAAATTTCTTCCTCCAGCCACATAATGTGAATCCGGCCGCTTAATCACTACTCCTTCAAGCCCTTGGGTAATGGCATCATCCAGCATTACCTGTAATTTTTTCGGTTCATCCAGATAGACGCCAGTGGAAGGGATAAGCACATCATCACCCGTGATTACTTCCTCCATTATCTTCATCCGTTCTTCAAGCGGCGTATCGATGAGGGATTTTCCGTCGACATACAATATGTCAAAAACAAACGCTTTTAAAGGCAGCTCCTGCGCGACTGAGTCAATATTGTGCTTACGTCTGCGTTTGGTTGTCTCTTGAAACGGCAAAAACTCCTGCGACGCAGGCTGATATGCCATCGCTTCAGAATCCAATATCGCTGTTTTTGCTTTCACTTGCTTCAGTGTCCCCTCGATAAGTTCAGGGAACATGTGTGTCATATCCTCAAGGTTACGCGAGAACATCTCTACCTTGTCACCATTCTTGTGAATCTGCACTCTGAAACCATCATATTTATAGGTAGCGTGTACTGTTTCCCCCATCTTTGAAAACACCTTTTCCGGATTCGGGAGTCGTTCACATAATTCGGAACGTATCGGACGCCCTATCGTTACGGTCAATTGCTGAATTTTTTCAAGTCCACCTTCCAGTAATGTTTTACCGATCAACCCCAGATCAGAGGTTTCATTGTAGGCTTTTTCGAGAAGCTTGCGCTTGCTCTTATCACCCAATATGGCAAGCGCAAGCCCGTCAAGGAGTGTCGGGTCCCCAATGCCGAGCCGTGTATTACCAAGCGGAACACGCACGAGATGTTTCGCGGAGACAGGATCCATTTGCAAAAGCAGTTCCTTCAGGGCTGTTACTTTTTTCTCAACACTCCCGACACCGCTTGTATGAGCGATCGCTGTCAATTGATCAAACACCGAACCCACAGTAAGCTCTGAATGCTTCTTTGTAGCATGTTTCTTCACGAACTCCATTGCAACCAAACCCAAGTCCCCCTTCCGAGCATACTCTAAGAGGACATTCTCCTTGGATACCCCAAACGCGTCAGCGATACTTTGGGCAACCATCTTATCTGCCATCCCGATTTCGGTCGAAGAAAAAAACGGCGCGACTCTGCCCTGTGCAAGGTAAATAACCTGATCAATCAAAGACGCGTCTGTTTTTTTAAATAAATCCGCGAGAATATCGATGAGAGCCAGTCTCGAAGAAGTTTCTTCCAATTGTTCAAAATATGCTGTTAATTCAGAAAAAATCATATGTGTGCTGTTATTGCGAGCCTGCAATGTAATTCTATCATTCTGGCTTATCCAGAATCAGAAAATGAGAGATCCTGAAACAAGTTCAGGATGACATACTATCATGCTCGTATATACTTCGCGCCTTTGGTGCTCCCTGATTTCTTTACTAAACCATTCTTAATAAGAAATCGAAGCTCATTGAGCACAGTATCCTCCGACACCATAGGGAAAAGCTGTTTAAAACCACTGTTCTGCAGATACCCCATCTTCTGAATATACTCGATGATCTTGAGCTGCCTGTTGGAAAGAAGTATCGGCGCTCCCCCCTGCTTCTCTTTGATTTTTACATCCACGGATATCTTCTCTATCTTTTCTTTTATCTTTGCTAATTCAATCGCCAGCCCTTGCGTATAATACGCGAGCCATTCCGTCAGTTCACCATCGTTTTTGGAAACACTCTGGAGTGCGCTGTAATATTCTTCGGCATTATTATCAAAATACTCTTCAAGAGAGAAGAATTTACGGATATCATACCCTTCCTGAAAAAGGATAAAGGTAGAAAGAGCACGAGACACGCGTCCATTGCCGTCCACAAACGGATGAATCCGTACGAGTTCATAATGCACGATGCCACTCTTGAGTACGGGATGAATATCATCATCGGTTGTTTTATTGATAAATTCCAATAATTCCTTGATCTGCACGGGTACAGCTGGGGCGGAAGGCGGTGTAAATGTTACCTCTCCCGTGATATTACTTTTAATGACTACCTGTGTCTGACGATACTGTCCGCATCGTTCCGGGACAAGAATCTTATCAACAGTCATCTTGTGCAGATCAAGGAGAAACCGCTCCGTCACATGCTTTTCAAGATTTTCTCCCCGCAGCTGCCCCAGAAATTCCATCACACGACGATAATTAATAACTTCCTGAATGTCTCTTGCCCGAGCCATAACAGGCTGTCCTTCAATGACCTTTTCTGCCTGATCGAGATTCAATCCGTTTCCTTCAATATGCGTGCCGTGATGTACCGCTCTGACCATCGCGTCTTTCTGAAATTCTTTTTCATAATACGGAAGAAGCGGCGCGTGCGCGATGACTTCTCTGGATGCTTCAACGAGGCCGATATGTTTGAGAATTCTGTTATTTATGGAGTATTTTGGAGTGTACATTCTATCAGTAATTCTTGCACATTTCCCGAGAAAAGGCAACAATATCTATCCTCACAATGAGAAGTTACGGTAAATACTCCTTCATCACTTTGGGGATTTCGTCAGCGAGATCTGAGGCATTAAAAAAATAACCGACCCTTTCATAGAGCGACTCTCCTGCTCTTTTATTAAAAAATGATCCTGCTTTTGTCGAAAGGAACAAATCATTATTGGCAGCAAGCCCCGCGATGAGCCCCGCGAGAACATCTCCTGTTCCACCTTTGGTCATCCCCGCGTTTCCTCCTGCAATTTCGACACACTCTTTCGAAGAGCAGATGACATCCTTCTCTCCTTTCAGAAGCACGATACAATGATATTTTTCGGCAACTTCCGAAACGGATGCCTGTTCACCAAATACCCGCTCAAACTCTCCGGCATGCGGCGTCAGGACAGCATTCCCCTCCAATGCCTGAAGCCATGCTAAATCCATCATCTGCAATGCGCCCGCATCGATAATCCATTTTTTCTGCGGATACTTCTGCAGGAGATATTGTGTCAGATGGTAACTTTGTTCCCCTTCGTCTTCCAAAAAATTGATCTCAGATAAAGATAAATTCTCTTTTTTGATATTTTTTTTATCCGTCCGCATCATTCCCGGACCGATCAGCACACTTTCGGCCTCATCGATATACCCTTCGATATCATCTCTAGGCACGATAATTCCGTTACGAAATTCTTTTTTGAGTTCATGAACGAGAGCGTTATTCTCCGTAACTGAGGAATAAAATACCATATCCACCATCCTGCTGGCAGTGGTGAGCGCCCACAGTGAGGCTGCATGAAAAAGGCGCGAACCGCCGATAATCATCATTTTGCCGTTCTGTCCTTTATGAGAATCCGAAGCAGGCAAAACAATCTTTTTTAATTCATTTGTATCAAATTCATGCATAATTGAATTGTCATTCCCAGCTTGACTGGGAATCTCTAAATAACTCATAACATAAAACTAAAAACAAAAAATTGTTATAAGTTCTATGTGTTTAGTTAATTGAGAGATCCCCGATCGAGTCGGGGATGACAACTTACTCACTTCACCAATTCTATCATAGCGTACTCATCCAGCAAATTATCCGGGATAAACTCCCGATGTGTCGTGGTAATAATCGTCTGATAATCCCTCGCCATTCCCAACACATGACGGATATGCTCTCCGTCAAGTTCAGAAAAAATATCATCCAAAAGAAGGATCGGCGGTACCGATAAATACTCTTTGAAGTACGAAATTTGCGACTTTTTTAATTCCAATGTAACAAGCCGCTGCTGCCCTCTTGAACAAAAATATTTTACATCTTCCAGCTCTTGTGAGACATGATGAAATGTCTGAATAAAAACATCATCCCGCTGCGGTCCGACGAGTGTCACTCCTGCTCCTATTTCCGCCTTCCTGTATTGCAGTAAGCGCTCACAGGACATTTCGCTTTTATCGTATGTCAGCAAAAACGGAAACAATACCTTCTCTTGGCTATTAATGAAATGGATAAACTCCTCCCGTTTTTTACTTATAATGTTCCCATTTCTTATGAGCAAATCATCCCAATACGCGAATCGCTCTTCATCGCGTACTCCTATCCTCTGCACATCCTCAAGCAATGCATTCCGCTGTCGCAATGCCTTGGCATACAGCGTCATCGCTGTCTGATACTGCATATCCGTTTGTTCAAGCACTTCATTGAGAAACCGTCTTCTCTCCCCGGGCTGTCCGGAGACAATATCCAAGTCAGCCGGTGTAAATAGCACAACCGCGCATTTTTCAGATAAACTTTTTCTTCTCTTGGATACGCCATTTATCAGATATTTTTTCAATATCATCCCTGAAGGACTTGCTCCAACCCGTACTTCAATAGTCTCGGTATCCTCCGTATCTTTGAAAACCCCTACTATCTGTGCAGCCTGCGCGTCAAACGCGATCAGTTGCGTATCCTTTCCCGTCCGGAAACTTTTTCCCGTCGCCAACATCGCGATTGCTTCGATCAGGTTGGATTTACCGATAGCATTCGGCCCGATGATGACCGTTGTTTTGGGAGAAAACGTGAACTCCCCTTTTGGATAACTGCGAAAATTTTTGAGTGTCAGCGTGTGAAGATACATCAGATGATACGATACATTATTTCGGAAACTGAAGCAAGAGAAATATTACGATATGGTTGTCCCGACAAAATCTTTCCCCTGATAATAATTTCGAAGATTATCAAAATCAGAGCCATTAACGACAACTACATCCACCCCGAGCTCTTGCGCTTTCTGCGCGGCGATAGGATCAAATGGAGCATTCAAACCGGGAACCCATTTATCTCCTACCAGCTTTCTCATTTTATCCCATGAAAGTTTCTTGAGAGGCTTCGCGTCAGGAAACATATTGGGATCTTTATCATACACCTGATCGATATTACTCATGTTAACGACGGTCCGCACACCATAATCCTCACACAGAAGGATAGCGCAATAATCAGTTGACCAGCCGGGCTTCCATCCTGCCGCGACCACCACGGGCTCATGAGCTTTACGGATAATGTCATAGTGGCGGATGAGTTTGGGATGCGCGATGTCGCGGAAGATGGTCCTGATGAGGTGAGCATTCAGGGTAGTGCTATGGACACCAAGCCAATCTAAATCATCGGTTGTGAGTTCATGTTCGACGACATTGCGGCCTGCATCAATGTATCTTCGGGCAGTAGCTCCTCCCCCCGCAACCAAAAAAAACTGGCGGTTTGTGTCTTTCGCCAGTTCTTCACGTACAAATGAATTCAACTTTTTGAGGAATTCTGTATCAATACCTCCATTGGGGACAATGAGTGATCCCCCAATTGACATAATAATACGCTTTCTGCCGTTTGAATTCCCCATATTTTTTGCTCTAATATTTAGAGTAACATAAAGGCAGTTTTTTGTCTTGCTCTTCCTTGGCACTTTGGCCCTACATAGCAGGGCCAAAATGTCAACATAGCGTGGTTTTGCAAATGAGCTCTAGACAAAATCCATCATTATTCTAACCTCTTTTTTTGCATTTGTCAAGGAGTGTTGTCGAAAATTGACAACTATATTGCTCACTTACAAAACTATTGCAATTGGAATGTAAGAAACATTACTATATTTGTGGTATAATCTCATACTACGAGACACAATATGAAAAAAATAGTCGCGTATCTTAAGAATCTGCATCTGTCAGATGCAGAATCAAGACTCTACCTTACCCTCCTCAAAACGGGTCCGATAAGCGTGCGCGATTTGGCAGTGACAGCGGAAATCAAACGAACCACAGCATATATTTATATCGATCAACTGATTGATAAAGGTCTCGTTATAAAAATTGTCAGAGGCTCGCAAAAACAAGTAGCCGCTAATCCTCCTGAAAGCCTCCAGCCACTTGTAGAACAGCAGGTTTCGTCAGCAAAAGATACTTTTTCCGAGTTCTCGCATGTGATGTCACTCATAACATCTACCATGCCGGAAAAAAATGAGGGCGAGGATATGGAAATCAAATATATCAAAGGTCTTGCGGGTATCTACACGCTCTACAAAGAAGCACTCGCGGGAACGGATTTCCGTCTGTATGCCAACTTGGTAGTCCTTAATAAACTCTTTCATCCCAACAACCTCGGGTGGGGATATGATATTTTTGAAAAAGGTATAAAATCCAATAAAAATCTACGTATCTATGAAATCATATCCAATGCAAAAGAAGATACAAAGGATTACACGCTGGAAAAGACAAGCAAAACAGGACGATACTACTACAAATATATGCCCCAAAAAGTCGCACTTACCTCCCCCGGCATTCTTTTGTATGATAATAAAGTAGTCATCATCAATGGCGCCAACATCCCGTACGCGTATGTGCTGCATAATAAAGATTATTATGAAAATTCAGTAAAGTTATTTGATTTTATCTGGGATGTACTGCCGGGAGCAAAATTGGAGGAGTTGGAATGAACAAAAAAATAACAGAGTATCTGGAGCGTATCGACCTGACAGAGCAGGAATCTATCCTCTATCTCCTGCTTATTGAGACAGGACCAATTTCTGTTAAAGATCTCGCCACCAAAGCTGCTATCAAACGTCCGACTACATATATCTATCTTGATCAATTAGTTGAAAAGGGATTGGTCATGAAGATTGTCAAAGGGACCAATAAACTTATCGCGGCAGTGGACCCTGAAATCAGTCTGCAAAAGCTGGTAACGGATAAGATGCAGATGGCTCGCGCGCTTGAGGAGGATTTCCCTACTATTATGGAGAGGATCAAGGAGGTACTCCCCCAGCAGACAGAAGTCGGCGAGGCAGAAATTAAGTTTTATAAGGGGAAAAATGGGGTAAAGAGGATATATGAGGAAGCGTTACAGGCAGATTTAATAAGATCGTTTGTCAATTTAACTCAAATAAAGAATACTTTCCCGCAAAATTTTAAACTTTTTGATATTGCTTTCAAAAATAATCCCAATAAAATTATAATGGAGATATGTGAAGACTCCGCTCAAGCAAAAGAAAGGACTAAGCAAAGCAAGGACAATCATCAATATAAAGTTTTGCCTAAAGATATGAAACTCGCAGCGCAAGACATACTAATATATGATAATACTGTAGCAATTATTGGATTATCCGAAGATGCAAATGGAGTCATGCTAAAAAACGTTGACCTTTTCAACAATTTAAGAATTTTATTCGATTTTATATGGAAGATCTTACCTGACTGATCATACTATGAAGACCCCTCATTCACAATATGATATCTATTGCACATTACTTCTCTCAATATCGAAAAAAATTCTTGATGAGAAATCTCTCTATACAAAAGAACAACGTAGAGATATTATAAAAAAATCTAATTTACTAAATACTATTCCTCCTCACATCTCACAACTTAAAAAATCACAAATAGATAATTTTATTTCAATATTACTTGGAGAACACCCAATTTTTTTATCCAAAAAGTTTCTCTTATTAAATGAATATAATCCCCTAGACTTAGATGTTTACTATGCAAATCATCGCATTTCAGAAGAAAATAATAAAAGTAATATTCATGGTAATAATTATATTTATTCTAAAATCAATTTAAGAAACGGAGTGTTGTTTACGTATCATGATATCGAAACTATGAGTTATATACCTGTTACATTTAATACTAACATACCAATTACTATGGTTGCACCTGATCCTTTTTGTGTTCGAGGGAATATTCAAGAAACTATTCAAAGAATGATTACAGATTATCATAAGATTATTACAGAAAACAAACTAAAGAGCTTTCCTTTAATTATAAAAGGTATTAACAAAAACATCGCAAACAACCTATCAGCATATACTAAATCAAAACTGATTGAATACGAACGAGATGTAACAACTATTACTGCAGAACTAAACTTTCCAGCCTTCCTATATAATATACAGCATATAAAAAATTTAATAAATCAGGATACGAATCCTTTAATAAAGGCTACCAAAATAAAAAAAACAGTAAAAAAATTAGATAAACTCACAACTTATGATGACTGGAATTTTAACGAAAAGGAAGCAAAAAAATTTGTTTACAAATGGGCAAAACAAAAAGAGATACGAAGTAATAAAAATGGACATAATGAAATAGATATTAATTATTTATCTTCTACCGTACTTCCTGCAATAGGAACTAGACCACCTGGAAAACAAAATCTAAATTACTATGCTATTGCAATCAGAGCTTCAATAAACTTTCATAATATTAAAGCTAACGATTTATTAGGTATAGTAATGGCTGCAAGAAGTAATAAAGATATTGCAGCATTAACAAGTGTTGTAGTCCCAATAAATAAATATTATCGCAATATAGGATACTATTCTGTTTATAAATTAGTCACATATATGTCTCAATATGGAATTAAAGCATACTGGCATGGGCCAAAAGAATCTCAAAGTGATATTGATGCAATAATAGAATTTTTTGGAGCGCCATATAAAAAAGTAAAAAAATATTGCCTACAATGCACTTTATGAAACAAATAATTACCTTTCTCAAACAACTTGACTTATCCAACACCGAGATCAAAATTTATCTCAAACTCCTCTCCTCCAGGCCGCTGACAGTGAGTGAGCTCGCCGACAAAATAAAGATGAACCGCACAGCTACCTATACACATATTCATACACTGCTCAACAAAGGACTTATACGCCAAATAAAAGGAAGCAATATCCGCATAGAAGCAAATACGCCCGATACTCTCTACAACCTAGTCGATCAAAGAATTAATCAAACAAACTATCTTAAATCTGCGCTCCCAAATATAGTTAATACACTCAATGCAAACATCCCTTCTCCTCAATCGAATTCAAAATCCGAAATGAAATATTATAAAGGAAAACTTGGCGTAAGAACTATTTATGACGAATGCTTAAAATCAGATGAAGTCAGATCATACTTTAATGCTGAAGATATGCATAAAATCCTCCCTGAAAATACAAACTGTTTTAATAATGCGTTAAAAAATAATCCTAAAATGAAAATATACGAGTTTTGTGAAGATTCACCGTATGCACGAACACAATTAATGCAAAAAATAATAATTACAAAAAATTATTTTCTCACCTCTGATGTACACCTCACATCCAACGACATCTTAATTTATGACAAAAAAGTAGCAATTATAAACGCAAAAAGTAATCATGAACTGGAAGGCGTTATTATTTCAAATCAAGACTACTACGACAACTCTGTCCAACTATTTGATCTACTATGGAGACTTTTACCTGATATAGATCATAAAACGCTATGAAACAAATTATTACCTTTCTCAAACAACTTGACCTATCCAACACGGAGATTAAAATCTATATCAAACTCCTGTCCTCCGGGCCGCTGACAGTGAGTGAGCTTGCCGAAAAAATAAAGATGAACAGAACTGCTATATATTCATATATCAACTCTCTCAAAAATACTGGCCTGCTTTCTCACTCTAAAGGAATTTCATCAAAATTCTCCGCGTGTCCTCCCGAACAACTATATGAATTGGTTGATTATAAATTAAACAAAATAAAAAGGATACAAGATAATCTTCCCACTATGGTAAATGAAATGTATAAGATACTACCTAAAAATACTACAAAACCTGTAAATGAAATCAAATACCATAAAGGAATACTAGGAGTAAGACAGATATACAGAGATGTACTCAATTCTAATCTTTTGCGTACATATGTCGATTATGACGCTATTATGCATTCACTTCCCGAAAATGATACTCTCTTTACCGAAAAATTTAAAACGAATACTTCTCTCAAGTTATATGAACTTGTTCAGGATAACCGATCAACGAGATCTGGTAATTATAACTTCATAAAATTAAATAAGGCAGATCCACGATTTAAGTATAAGATTCTCCCTGCTGAGATAAAACTTGAAGCCACAGATACAATTATTTATGATGGGAAGGTAGCAATTATAAATATCAATGACCGCAACGATTTATCCGGAGTAGTGATAACCAATCAAGAGTATTACAAAAATTCCGTACAATTATTTGACTTATTATGGAAACTATTGCCTGATCCGGATACTATGCAGTAGCTTTTTTGCGGTACATGCCCATAAGAGCATCATCATCTTCCTCGGATTTTCCAAAAACTATCCCCCGCTCTTCGGCGAGTTCTAATACCTCTTGGAAAGCCATGTAGGGATTCACGACGTCTCCGACAAATTCGTATGCATTGTCTTCGGCGTTATTTGGAGATAACGAACTGTTTACGATATATGGAAAATCTTTCTTTATCATATGGAAGAAATTATATCGGGTAGTGAAAAAAACTGTCAAATTATCTGTGACAGCAATTATATGATTTCAAGAATAGATTGATAAATCAGCCTAACCATAGGGTTTGTTTTTGTAATTATTTTGACAACAATAATCTACCTCATTTCGTGCCTTCACAGAACTCAAAGGCTTTTTTAAAACAAGCCTCTTCTATAAACCCTCTGTGGGGCTCTAGAATGCCCTCAGAATGATTATGTGACCTTGGATGATACAAATGACTGCATCTCTTTCATAAACCGCTCTTTGGAGAATTTGGCGGCTTGCGCACGGCAGTCAGCTGCTAGTTGTATCCCCCGCTTCTTCTGCATCGCTTCCATACGTTTTACCGCCTCACCCAGGGCTTCCACGGTAGCCTCTTTGATAAAAGTACCTGTTTTGCCTTCAATAACTGTTTCTTTGAAGCCACCACCATAGTACGCAATCACCGGCGTCCCGCAGAGCATGGCCTCAACAGGAGTAATACCGAAATCCTCATCCGTCGCGAGCGCGAAAAATCCTTTTGCTTCACTATACAGTTTTACCAGCTCATCATCAGAGACTTTTCCGAGGAATTCAACGTTATCAGGGGCGGCCGCCGCCAATTTCTTTTGTCCAGTATAATAGCCGGCGGCCGTCCCGGCTATTTTGAGTTTGAAACCATACTTTCGAGCAGCATCCACTGCAAGATCAAGCCCCTTGGAGCCCACGATACGGCTCACAATAAAATAATAATCCCCCTTTCTATGTCCGTTCTTCATAGTTCTCAGTTGCGGTAACGCAACCGGTGGATAAATAACTGTCGCGTCCCTGCGGTAAAACTTCGCGATCCTTCCCTGCACTTCTTTTGAATTTGCGATGAAATAATCCACCCGCTGCGCCGCGTCATAATCATACATCCGCATGATATGACCAATGACGGTGGCATAGAGTTTAACGGGCCAGTATTTCTGAAACTCGACAGATGTCTTATACCCATACAACCAACGCGGCGGTGTGTGACAATAACAAATCTCAATCGGACGCTGCCCTTTTTGCGACTTCGTCAATGAATCTACTACCCCCTTGGTCACATACCAACTCGCCGACGTAATCACGACATCATACCCGCTGAAATCAAAACTGTTCCAAATCGTAGGCGCAAGAAATCTGAGCGGACTATGCAGTTTCGTGGCAAAAAATGGTATCTTATTGACCCATGCAGTATGTATCTTTTTATGCTTAAATCGTTCCCATGCCGCGGAATCTTTTCTGACAAACGCTGTATAGATTGGGGCATCGGGATACAACTCCGTTAAGGCTTCCAGCACTCGCTCTGCTCCGCCGTATTCTCGTATATAATCATGCACAATCGCAATCTTCATAAATCAATTATATCAGGCTATTTGACAATCATTACGACATAATTTACAATGCTCAATTCATGAGCTTACTAAAAGAAAATCGGGAACG
>CAZLSZ010000016.1:0-25629 GCA_964562445.1 uncultured Gammaproteobacteria bacterium | reverse complement strand
TTTCAGAACTGCTTAAAAAAGCACTTATGGTTAAGTGTTATGAAAAAGGACTAGTAAAATCAACTTCAGAAAATTATATCTATTTTCCAAGTGGGTTAGTGAAAAATGATAAGCTGAAGTATTCAATCCCAGGAGGTAAACAAAATTATATAAAAGTAACTAGTCAAAGAAAGTATTGGACTCCAAAATCTTCTGATAACTTTATATATTCGCTTGCGCCAACTTTTTATATAAAACAAAATTTAATTGACGAGTTTCTTGTCCTTTTACGGATTCGAATATACATCGCGGATGATAAAAATGTTCCTTTGCCATATCGAAATGCATTTGCAAGAAGAAAGCGTTTGTGTAAAGATTGGTGGAATAATGATTGGGTAACAAGACTTCTTGCAGTATGTCAATTCTTAGCAAATAAGGATCAGAAGATAATTCTAGGAAATGCTGAAGACGAACAACTCATAATAAATGCTAAGCCAATTCTGATAAACTCTCCAATATCGATTAATGAAAGTGCACTAGATGAAAAATCGATAGAGAGAGATGAAAGCTTTTTGCAAAATGAGGAGGACATAGATGAATAATTCAATAATTTACTTTAATGAACCTGACTTAGAATTTAGATATGGACAAAGAGCTACTACTCCTCATGACGGATTGGCACTATTTGGACCTTACGATGCTGATTTAGATTCTCATCCGAGCAAAATTACGCATGCTGTTATTGGTACACATGGAGGGAATGAAGGTTTCAACAATTGGTCAAAATTAATGAAGCAGCCAATTTTAAGTAAAGATGACAATCAATTATGGCCATCATATCCTGGCTTCGATGTAATATTTTCTTCCGAATGGTCTGAAAAGCCTATAAATTCGTATGAAATTGATAAAGACACGCTCTCTGAAGCTTCAAGACAAAGGGACTCTTCAAAACGCGCGTATGGGGTAGTCGATTTATACCTTAACGAAATTAAGAAAATAGCAAAACTTGACGAGCAAATATCGGTTATAGTTTGCGTTGTACCGGATGAAGTTTGGTTGAACTGTAGACCAGAATCAAGAGTAAGTAATCCTTTAGGTGATAAATTGGATACAAAGCTAAAGAAATCTAGGCAATCGGGGCAAACAGAATTGGGAATATTTGGAGAATATAACTTAGATCAATACAATATGTCACCAGATTTCCGAAGACAACTAAAGGCGCGTGCTATGGAATATGGAATACCATTACAAATAGTTCGTGAATCTACATTACATCCTAATGACGAAATTCCAAAAGGTCAACGTAGATTGACACCACTTACTGATAGAATGTGGAATATAAGTACAGCATTATATTATAAAGCTGGTGGTAAGCCTTGGCGTTTAATGACTGCTCGAGAAGGAGTCTGTTATATTGGAATAACTTTTCGTAAAGGGAATGATGGAGATACTGCTTGTTGTGCTGCTCAAATGTTTCTTAATACGGGTGATGGAATAGTTTTTCTTGGTGAATATGGACCTTGGTATGCTGAAAAGAATAATCAATTTCATCTAACAAGAGATGCTGCGAAAAATTTGCTGTCTGGGATATTGCAAACGTACCAGGAGCTTGAGGGTAAACCATTAACAGAAGTATTTTTACATTCTAGATCTGACATCTCTTCAGAAGAATTTGAAGGATATAAAGAAGCATGTCCAGAGGACGTTAAAGTAGTAGGGATAAGAGTACAGCCTGACAAGAGTGGCATTAGGCTTTATCGTCCAGGCACCATGCCTGTTTTAAGGGGTTCATTTTGGAAGCTGAATAACAATAGCGGACTCCTTTGGGGGAATGGTTTCAAACCCAGAATAGCCACCTATGACGGCTGGGAAATACCAGTACCTTTAAAGATAGATATACAACATGGATCTTCACCCATTGAAAGAGTCGCGCAAGATATTTTAGGTCTATCAAAACTTAATTACAATGCATGTCGATTAGGTGAATCCCAACCAGTGACAGTAGGGTTTTCTGATGCAGTTGGTGAAATTTTAATTTCTAATCCTACAGTTTCAAACATAAAGCATCAATTTAAATTTTATATTTAGTTTATTTTATTAAACTACCAGAAATAAATTATTCCAGTTATAATATATATTATGAATAATGAAACTCTTTCAAATATCGAGAAATTTGTAAATTATGTTAAAACTTTATCTGGAGATGAAAAAGGAGAAGCTCAAGTTTTTTGTGACAGACTATTTCAAGCTTTCGGGTATGAAGGTTATAAAGAAGCAGGCGCAACACTTGAATACAGAGTCAAAGAAAAAGATAAATCAACAAAGTTTGTAGATTTATTTTGGGAATCAAAACTTCTCTTAGAAATGAAAAAAAGAGGAGAAAACCTAGAAAAACATTATCTCCAAGCTTTCGAATATTGGCTAAATGCAACACCACATAGACCAAAATATGTTGTACTGTGTAATTTTGACGAATTTTGGATATATGACTTAGATTTACAACTACGAATTCCAGTAGATTGTATCAAAATAGACGAATTAGTAGATAGATATACAGCTTTCAATTTTCTTTTTCCTGAAAATAAAAAACCCCAGTTCTCAAATAATCAGGTTGATGTTACACGTGAAGCCGCAGATAAAGTTGCACAAGTTTTTAATTCATTAGTTCATAGAGGTATAAGTACTGAGATTGCTCAAAAATTTACACTTCAATGTGTAGTAGCGCTTTTTTCTGAAGATATAGATCTTTTGCCAAGAGGTTTGTTTAGTGAAATTTTAGGCGAATGTAGGGAAGGTTCTAGTTCTTTTGACTTAATTGGTGGTTTATTCAGGCAAATGGGCTCTAAAAATCCAGCCGGAGAAGGTAGTAGATTTCACAGTGTCTCTTATTTCAATGGTGGAATTTATACAAATGTTGAACCAATTTCTTTAAATTCAGATGAAATTGAATTACTTATTTCCGCTTCCTCTGAAAAATGGTCTAAGGTAGAACCAGCAATCTTTGGGACACTATTTGAGGGTAGTATGGGAGAAAAAGAAAGACATGCATTGGGGGCCCATTTTACCAATGAAGCTGATATCCAAAAAGTAGTCTTACCAACAATAGTTCATCCTTGGCAAAAAAAGATTAAAGAAGCAACTACTTTAAAAGAATTAATTAATTTACGTCAAGAACTTAACAACTATAAAGTATTAGATCCTGCTTGTGGAAGTGGAAACTTTTTATATGTAGCATATAGGGAATTAAAACGTATTGAAACATTACTAATAACTAAAATTTATGAAAATTATAGTGAACGTAAATCAAGTCGGGTTGGGACGTTGTCCATGATAAGTACAAAACAATTTTATGGTATGGATATTAAGCCTTTTGCGGTTGAATTAGCAAAAGTTACACTAATGTTAGCAAAAAAACTTGCTTTAGATGAAGAAAATAAAATTTTAGATGTAAATCAAAAAATGCTAGATTTAGAAATGGAATCAGCTTTACCATTAGATAATCTAGATAATAATATAAAGTGTGAAGATGCACTATTTAGTGAATGGCCAAAAGTAAATGCAATTATTGGTAATCCACCTTATCAATCTAAAAATAAAATGCAAAAAGAATTTAGCCCAAAATACATTCAAAAAGTAAGAGGAAAATATTCTGAAATTTCAGGTATGGTTGATTATTGCGTTTATTGGTTTCACAAAACACATATTGAACTTCCAAATGAAGGAAGAGCAGGGCTTGTCGGAACAAATACTATTAGACAAAATGAATCTCGAGAATATAGTCTAGATTATATAATAAATCATGGAGGAACAATTACAGAGGCAGTATCAAGTCAAGTATGGTCAGGCGACGCTGTTGTACATGTATCTATTGTTAACTGGATAAAAGGCAAACAAAATGGAATTAAAAAACTTTTTTTTCAATTAGGTGATAATGTTAATAGCCCTAGAAAAGTAGTTGAAGTTAAAAATATTAATTCAGCTTTGTCTGTTAATACTGATGTAACACAAGCAAAAAAATTACTTATAAACGCAACTACACCTGTTTGTTATCAAGGACAAACACATGGTCATCATGGTTTTATATTATCTATTGAAGAAGCTAAAAATATGGTTAACATTTCAAATAATAATGCAGAAATACTATTTCCATATTTAACTGGTGATGAATTATTAACAGAAATTCCCCCTACACCAAAGAGATTTGTAATTGATTTTCAATCTAAAAATGTTTTAGAAGCAGGAAAATATATCGAACCATTCAATCATATTAAACATATTGTACTTCCAGATAGAATTAAAGCTGCTGAAGAAGAAAAAGAACGAAATTCTGAAGTTATAAAAGGGAATAAACACCATCAGAACTTTTTAACTAATTGGTGGTTATTATCTTATCCTCGATCAGAATTAATTCAGCGAATTAATTCTTTAACTAGGTATATTGTTTGTAGTAGAGTAACAAAAAGACCAATTTTTGAATTCATAGATAGTAAAATTCATCCCAGTGATGCATTACAAGTATTTGCATTTTCAGACGATTATTCATTTGGAATACTTCAATCCTCTACACATTGGATATGGTTTAAAGAAAGATGTTCAACTCTAAAAGCAGATTTCCGTTATACCTCCAATACCGTATTTGATTCTTTTCCTTTTCCTCAATCACCTAGCATATCAAATATAAAAAAAGTTGCATATTACGCAAATGAATTAAGACAATTAAGAAATGAATTAATGAAAACAAATAACTTAAATTTAAGAGAAATCTATACTTCATTAGATTTGCCTGGCAAAAACCCTTTACGCTCTATACATGAACAATTAGATAATGCGGTTCGTGAAACTTATAATATGAATCAAACTGAAGATATTCTATCTCACTTATTGATATTAAATGAAGAAGTGTCAGTAAAAGAATCATGTGGTGAAAATGTAATAGCTCCTGGTTTACCAAATATTATAACCAATAAAAAGGATTTTATAACAAATGATTGTGTAACAGTGAAAAATATAATATAGCATTTAAAGTTAATCAACCATTTATAGTTAAACTATTGAAATGACCCTATCAAAATCTGAATATATGATGTTTCTTAAACAACCAGCTTGGTTGTGGCTAAAGAAGCATGATAAAACAAAACTCCCCGAAGTAGATCTTGCCACGCAAGCAATGTTTGATAACGGTCATTTATTTGAAACCTATGCGGAGCAGCTATTCTCTCAAAGTATTATGCTTGGCTTTAATGGATATCAGGAATACCTAAATTTACCACGACGTACAACTGAAGCATTGGAAAATGGTGCAAAAACAATACTACAAGGGAGATTTGAATCGGA
Organism: uncultured Gammaproteobacteria bacterium; assembly: GCA_964562445.1. Taxonomy (GTDB): domain Bacteria; phylum Patescibacteriota; class Microgenomatia; order Levybacterales; family UBA12049; genus JACDET01. Next base: position 20,316 of record CAZLSZ010000016.1, on the reverse strand, counting down.
ATCAATAACATGTATTTTTGATGTACTAGATAAAGTAGAAGGAAATGTATTTGATTTATACGAAATAAAGTCCAGTACATCAGTCAAGATAGAACATGAATACGATCTAGCGTTTCAAGTCGTTGTTCTTGAACAAGCAGGATTAACAATTCGAAACGTTTGTGTTATCTATGTTAATAATCAATACAAACGAAATGGTCCAATTGATACAAAAGCCCTAACAAAGACAACTGACGTTACTGAGGCTGTAAGACTCCTCATAGATGAAACTAAATTAAATATTCAGCAAGCCATAAGAACAATACAATCGGATACTCCTCCTGGAATGTCACCTCGCTTTGTTCGATTTGGACCAATTGAAGAATGGCTCAATATTTATAAATCACTCTATAAAGACCTTGATCCTCATAGTATTTATCACTTAGCAACAATCAAACCCCAGCTTATTGGTGAACTTGAGGATCTCGGTATTACACATATAAAAGATATCCCGGATCATATTGAACTATCTCAAAAACAGAAAAGACAGGTTCACGTTACAAAAACTAATCAACGACTTATTGAAAAAGAAAAAATAAGTGATTTTATGAAAAATATTAAATTCCCTCTCTATTTTCTTGATTATGAGACCTTCAGTAGCATCATTCCCCCCTTCGATGGAATCAAGCCATATCAACAAGTACCATTTCAATATTCACTGCACATTTTAGAAAGCCCTGAAGCACAATTGCAACATAAAGAATATCTCCATACTGAAAATACTCATCCAGGATTGCCACTTTTAGAACAACTCACAGCAGATATTGGTAATCAAGGAACCGTTCTTGTCTGGTATGAAAAATTCGAGAAAAGCCGCAATAAAGAACTTGGAGAAATGTTCCCAGAGTATGCTGAATTTATGAAAGATGTTAACAATAGAGTTGTCGATTTAATGATCCCCTTCTCTGAAGGGTGGTTTGTAGATAAAGACTTCTTTGGAAGTGCCTCAATAAAGAAAGTGCTCCCAGTTTTAGTGTCAGAATTCTCATATAAGGAACTTAATATCCAAGAAGGAGCATCAGCTCAACGACTCTGGATGGAAACAATTCTTGACGGGAAAAATTTAGAAACAAAGAATAAAATTATGACTGACCTTATTGAGTATTGTAAACTTGATACGCTTGCTATGGTACAGCTTTATAAAGTGTTGCAAGCGGAGTTAACAATAGATGGATAACCTTAAAAATAATTTTGAAACTAGTTTCTCAGATTTAAAATCGCATGGATATAATAGTCCTTTTCGATTTTCAGATAAAGCTATTGGAATCAGTATAAGAAAAGATTTCAGTGCGGGCTATACAAGTTTAATAAAAATTGGGATATTACATCCAACCAGTAATATTCTGCAAGAACTATATATCTCCGCAACCTATGGGAAAGCAAGTAACGATGGAATAACATTTCGTGAGAAAGTCAGATTAACAGATCCTATTGATTTAGTTTCCTCGGCAAATGATTCAAAAAGATATTTTAATGTACATTCAATTTATTCTAAGGATAAATATTATTACAATAAAGTAACAAGTGTATTTTTCAAAAATAATAACGAAATATCTCCAATAAAAGTCGTTGATGAAATATATGAGAAGCATATTAAATCGACACTGAAAGTACGAGGTGCATTTCTTCGAATAAGTGTTTGGTTTTGGCAGACTACTGTCCCGTATATTTTTTTCTTAATCTATAAATTATTTCACTATATTCTCTTTTTTATCTCAGGCGATCGATATACATATAATATATTTAAAGAAAAAGGAGAAACAAATAAAAATCAATTTAAAGAATCTTCCCAGCACTGGGACGCATCATCAGTTAATAAAATAAATGCAAAAGATGAAGAGAGCGACAAACTTAATATTTTTGACTACAAAGCATCTAAATGGGCTATAATTTCATATTCACTAATAAACATTGCTCTCTATTTACTATTATTTTTTTACTTTAAAGAATTCTTTGAAATAGCTAAAGAAATAACAAATAATACAATTACTTCAATATTCTATGTTATCGTCTCATTATGGCTTTATGAATCTATTTCCCCAAAACTGTTACGTTTTACAATTGATAAAGTTATGAGGGTAGCATATTATTTCGCATATAAACCAATAGCAGTCTAAGCTCAAAAGGGGATGAGATCTTTTACTTTCACTCCAAGTGCTTTAGCAATTTTTTCAAGCATGTCTAAATTAGGTTTATTTCTTCCTGTCTCAATATAAGCAATCCATGTTTGCGATGTACCTATCTTTTCTGCAAGCTCTTCCTGCGTTACATCCTTTGATTGCCTGATCTTTTGCAGATAACGACCGAATTTATAGTCTTTTTTAGTAATTTTATTCTTTGTATTCACACATTTACAGTAGCAGTTACTTGACAAAAAGTTTATTAAGTTATAACTTATATTTGAGATCAAAAACGTACATTTATTAGTTATAGATTAATAAAAATTATGAACGAACAGGATGAACAATTGAGAACAGCGATCATGGAAGCAATTCTTGAATATATCGAGGGTGTCAGAACGTTTCGATCAGTACTTACGCTCGGCATTAACGCATACAACCTGAAATCACCTAAAGATCCAACGCTCATGGCTATTGTCCACCAACTCAATACAATGGCAAATAATGTATCAAATGGAAAAGACTATTCACGAGAAAGTATAAAAGAAATTTTTACAACGATACTGGAATTATTAACAAAAGATTAAATAATTACCTCAATCAACTCTTGAATATTGTATACCCCATTGATATAATCTCCTAACTCTACAACTGCCTAAATGGCAGTTTTTTTGTTATTTAGGAAGGAGGTGCTTATGAAAAAATTAATTGTTTTACAATCTTTAATTATTACTTCACTCATTGTTGCATCTCCTGCTTTTGCCCAAACTGCAGATGTCTCCAGAGTTGAAACCTTTATTAAAAGTATCATTCAAATCCTTGTCACCCTTGCAGGAGTCACAGCCACCGGATTTTTTGTCTGGGGTGGATTCAGATATATCACAAGTTCAGGAAGTCCAGAACAGCTTGAAGGAGCAAAGAAAACAATTCTCTATTCAGCAGTTGGTTTAGCAATTGCGCTGGGTGCGTTTGTATTCAGCAATATTGTAACAAGTCTCGCAACAGCAGCATTTGGTACAGGTCAATAAACTTTCCAATGAAACGAAAATTTATTTCACTCATTAGCAGTAGTGCTATCTTTTTTACATGGGCAACTCCAGCATTTGCCCAATCAAACAGTGCAGTTGCTCAATTTTCTAACCAAACAGTACAAACACTTATTGTTTTAGCAGCTCTTGGCACTGTTGTTTTTCTCATTAAAGGGGGCTATACATATATAACCTCAACAGGGAAACCAGATGAACTTGAACAAGCAAAGAAAACTGTTCGAAATGCGCTTATTGGTTTAGTCTTAGTTATCTCAGCAGGGTTTATCTCACAACTATTCACCAATGCGTTCACCACTCCCACTGGGCCTTCCGGAACACAGACATTTCAATTACAGCCAATAGTACCGCAAAATCCTCCGTCAGGACTCACTGAAGTGCTTCTAGACGCAATCAACGGTTTTATTCAGTCACTTGTTCTCTCAGCAACAAAACCACTCATTGATGGCATTACAAGCCTTATCACAACCACTCCTTCAGTTGCTACAAACTCCGTTATCTTCAATTTTTGGCTAACAATACTCGGGATTACTGATTCACTTTTTGTGCTTCTCATTGCAATCTTAGGTTTCCAGTTTATGAGCGCAGCAAGTTTTGGTTTTGATGAAATTGAGTTCAAACATATTCTTCCTAAAGTCGGGCTTGCTTTTCTCGGGGCTAATACTTCAATTTTTCTTGTTGATTGGGTTATTTCACTTGCCAACACGCTGGTGAATGCATTACTGGCTACATCAGGAGGCATCAGCAAAGCATGGATTCTCAACGCGATAAATCTCCAAACGCTTACAGATGGCACAGCTATTCCGATTACGCTTATATTTATGCTTCTGTTTGTTGTGCTTGCGGCAATTCTACTTCTATTTTATATTTCACGCCTGATAGTTGTTGCACTCGGCGCGGTTGTCTCACCACTCATATTTCTTTTGTGGGCAGTTCCCAAGTTTGCTGACTTTGCGGAAATATCTGCAAAAGCTTATCTGACTATGGTGTTTACCGTCTTTATTCACGTTATTATTATTCAGTTAGCATCTGCTTTTTTTGCTCTTCCTGAACAGGCCGGAACAAATAGTTTTGTGTCAGTTCTCTTAGGCATAGGACTTCTCTTAACCCTTCTCAAAACACAATCATTTCTTCTGCAACTTATGTTCTATAACACTGGACGGAATATGATGCGAAAACTGAGCGGACAAATTGTGAATGTCATTACAGCGAAAAAAGAACCAGCACATCAAACAAACGATACAGGGAGACATTACGTTAAACTTCCCAGAAGGGAGATTGCAGCATGAAAATACGAAGAATCCCTGCACAAATCACAACAGTTGAGGACAAAATAGCGGGGAACCTCAACTTCACACAAATGATCCTCTTAGTACTGCCAGTGTTCGTTGTGCTCGTTGGCTACAGTAGCATTCCTCCTATCATGCACATTTCAGTATTCAAAATCATTCTGATGAGTAGTATCGGCATAATACCACCTCTTTTGGCAATACGTGTAAAAGAACACATTATCCTTTCATGGATTGGGATTTTACTCACATACAGTTTGCGCCCCAAATATTATGTGTTCAACAAAAATGACGCATCCCAGCGGGTAATAGATAGTATCCCCCAGGAAAAGAAACATGCAAAAGCACACAGTAAGACCAGTGCGAAACAAACAGTACAACAAAAAGCACTCTCCTTTGGAGAATTAGTAAAACTTGAAGATTTGCTAGCAAATCCCAAATATAGCTTTTCTGTAAAATCACACAAGAAAGGAGCATTCCATGTGGCTTTTGAACAAAAATAATAAGAAGGTTTCCTCCAGACAGCAAATACAGTTTAAAGAAGTACGAGATGGCGTTCTCATACTGCCAAATAACCGTTACCGAATGGTACTGGAAACATCCTCTGTGAACTTTGAGCTGAAAAGTGACGAAGAACAGGATATTCTGCTTGATAGTTTTCAAACCTTCCTTAACAGTCTGCCTGGTCCGATTCAAATACTTATCCGTGTTAGGGAAATTGATGTTGATGGCTATTTGGAACAGATCACCCTTAAGAAAGAAATGGAAAAAGAAGCAGTATACCGTGACCAAATCGACAATTATACAAGTTTTATCAGACAGGTTGTTTCCGGCAATAAAATTTTAACAAGAAAGTTCTATATCGTTATTCCGTATACTCATACCGGATGGAAGAAAGACTTTGGGCTCATCAAAGAACATATGCACTTGCAGCGTGATTTAGTGCAACGAAGTCTTGAGAAACTTGGAATGAGAGCTCGGACCCTTGATACTCTTGAAGTGTTGAACCAATTTTATAGTTTTTATAACACCAGCAGTGCAAAATCTCAGGAGTTAACAAAACAATCGTTAAAACAATTATTGGAGGGATCATATGCTTAAAATTTCGGTTTCACCTGCATGGGGAAATGCAATCAAAAAGTATAAGGCAACGATTGGCAAATACAAACGGAAGAAAAAGCCATCGGCAAAACAATTGAAGAAACAATCCTTTGTCTATAACTTCGGAGAACAGGATCAGGTTGATATCATTTCTTACTCAGGACTCGCAGAACACTCAACATATCTCCAAGTGGGAGAAAAATTTGTACGGACACTTTTTGTTAACGGATATCCTATTGTTGCTACGACTGGTTGGCTAAATATGCTTATAAATTTCAATCATAATATTGATGTCTCGTATCATATTGAGCAGGTGAATCCTATTCTTGCACTTCCCAAACTCAATAGAAAAATAACAGAACTTGAGTCTCGCAAACGCACCATGCTCAAGGACGGAAAAGTTATCGGTTCAGAACTCACCGATCCTTTGGAATCCGCAATTGAACTTCGTGATAAGATCCTGCGTGGACAAGAAAAGCTTTTCCAAATCTCACTGTATATGACCATCACAGCTGACTCTCTTGAAGAGCTGAACAAAGTAACAACCATTCTTGAAACAGTCATGGCAACCAAACTTTTTTATATCAAAACAGCTACATTCCAACAACTCGAAGGATTACAATCCATCCTTCCACGAGCTGAAAACCAATTGCAGCAACGAAGGAATCTGGACAGTTCAAGTGTTGCTTTGACCTTTCCGTTTGTCTCAAGCGAGCTAGTGCAAGAATCAGGCATGCTGTATGGGATTAATAAATCAAATAATTCGCTTGTCATTATTGATCGTTTTAGTCTGAATAATGCAAATGCGATTATTTTTGCTCAGTCAGGAAGTGGCAAAAGTTATACGGCAAAAGTTGAAATTCTCAGACAGCTCATGCAGGGAACAAAAGTTATTGTGATTGATCCAGAACGGGAATACAAGCAGCTTACAGATTCAGTGAACGGAACATATATCAAACTATCTGCAAAATCAAAAGAAAAGATTAACCCCTTTGATTTTCTCACCACTGCCTACTCTGAAGAAAATGATCTTGCTGAACATATCCAGGATTTAACCGAAATCATTGCCCTGATGGTCGGAGGGTTATCATCTGAAGAAAAAGCGATTGTTGATAAGGCGATTATTCAAACGTATAAAGATCATGGGTACACACTGACCAATGTCCAGAAGCCAAAGACAAAAACGAGTACCAGGGGAAGGAAACCAAAAGTAAAGACCTATCCGCTTCTGAAAGACTTTTATCATGTCCTCAAAAACCTCAAACAAAAAGACCTCTGCAATAGATTAGAGCGTTTCGTCAAAGGATCGCTGGCAACAGTCTTTGATGCACAAACCAATATTGCCCTTGATAACAGGCTTATCGTCTTTGATATTAAAGACCTCCCTGAATCGCTTAGGCAAATTATGATGCTCGTTATCGCTAATTTTGTCCAAAATCAGGTCAAGAGTAATCCGCAGAAACGAATTCTGGTCATTGATGAAGGATGGATGCTTCTTGAACATGAAGAGAGCGCCAGATTTGTCTCAGGACTTGTGAGACGGGCACGGAAGTATTATCTTGGTGTAACAATTATTTCTCAGCAAGCACGTGATTTTCTCTCCCAGGATTACGGGCGTGCAATCGCCTCGCAATCTGCACTGCGCATCCTTATGCGGCAGGACACCACGACCATTAAAAATGTAGCTGATGAATTCAAGCTGTCTGAATATGAAGAACATTTCCTCCTGACCTGTGACCGTGGTGAGGCAATTATTATCGCCGATCAAAACCACGTAGCAGTCAAAATTGTCGCATCTGAAAAGGAACATCCGCTGATTACCACCAATCCCGCGGAAGTGTATAGACCATAGTGAATCCTCAAGTTATCCGTGCCATCCTTATACTTTTATCATTCAAAAAGGAATTGAAATATATTCTCTATACACTCCTTGGCATTTTATTGTTGCCAATCTTTGCAGTAATTGTCATTGCAAATGCTGGTATACCCCAAGTTTCAGATCAGCTTGTGAGTGTTAACGCTCAACAACATACCATCCAGATTCACGACCCGACCGGAAGAGTAATTGCCACAATTGATGCACAAACAGTTTGGCCTCTGCACGGTGTTGTTACTCTGGAATTTGGTGAATCTGATTTACCCTATCAGCCTGTCCATACAGGTATTGATATTGCTGCTGCGTCAGGTACACCTATCACACCGTTTATGAAAGGCACTGTTGTGAAAGTTGAGCATCTGAATTGGGGATATGGTAATTATGTGGTGGTCGACCACGGCAATAATTTAACGTCACTGTACGGGCATATGAGTAGAACAAATTCTACTGTTGGACAATCAGTTAAACCAGGAGATATCATCGGCTATGAAGGAGCTACAGGCTGGGCGACGGGACCTCATGTTCATTTTGAACTTAGAGTATTTGGAGTGCCGGTGAATCCTAGAACCTTTATAAGCTCCAGTATTTAATGGCTTAATATTTCTAAAGGTGCTTTAATTAAAAATAACAATGAATTTTAAAAAACTTAATTTACGGATTTTATTTATAGGTTTATTTCTCATATTAATACTAAGTTTTTTTAACTTATTTTTTTCAACAATTAAAGGATTTTTAGATGATGGGCATTCATACAAAATAGATGAAAAAATTGAATGGTTAAACCCCAAAACTAATAATATTAAAATACAAGGTCAAAACTACATATATACTTCCGCAGATAATACTCAACAATTTGAGTATCCAAGAAATTGGAAGGTAAAAAGATGTGCATCAGGTTGTGATATTTCAAGTTCTTATGCATTTTACCCCGAAAATAGTAATGAATCGGTAATTAATATTCATATCTTTACACCGGGGAGTTATTGCAACACAGAAACTCAACGGTTAATGGGTGTAAAATATTGGGAACAGGTTGATGTTAAAAAATATACTGAAAATGGAATGCCTGTTACTATATTTGAAGGTATTGTTGAAGACAGTGATAAGATGGGTTATATTTATCAACAGTCAATGAAATATATACAATCAAAAGATAAGTGTTATGAAATATTAAGCCATTCAAAAAACAACCCGAGTCTTTTCAAACAATCGAAAATGGTTAGAGACTCAATTCACATACTAAAATAGCATTTCGTAAATCTGCATACTTGCATAAATTGAATATCTGTATATAATCAAATCGCTCAACATTATGAGCTTATATATGACACTCTCAGTAGCAAAAAAACGCAAAATTGAAGAGGAAGAGAAATATAGACAAGCAGTTGCAGCGTCTATCACTGAAAATTCGCATTCCCTGAAACAAAAACATGGTATGCCACTACTACTTTCGATATTTATTCCTGGACTGGGGCAACTGGTAAAGGGTCATGTAAAAAAAGGCACATTAATCTTCTTTGCTCCTTCTATTGCTTTCATTATTCTCTTTATACAAGGTTCAGTAAGTGGCAATGGTTCACATATTTTTGCGCTCATGGGACAATTCTGGATTGCAGGCATTATCCTCTACTTCTGGCAGCTCTACGACGCATATAATAATTAAAAAAAGCGGAATTAATAGTTCCTTCTGAATCGCTGAAACTGACTATTTACTCCTGTAATATTAAGCCGATAATTTAACATATCTTCACTTGTTTTATAAATGCTTTTAACAACCTGTGCAGACCAACCTTTTCGTTTTATAAGTAGGAGTGCGGTCCTCGGCAACAATAAACTTCCTGCCATCCAGTTAGCTTCATGTTCCTGATCAGCATTAAAAATATTTAATAATAACAACTGATCTGGAGTTACTGATATCTCTGAGGGACGATGACCTAATAAGATGTGAGATATCTCGTGCATAAGATCACTTGCTTTGCGGGCATACGAATGGGCGGAGTTTAGAATGATTAAATTTTTTCCGTTAAATACTAGTGTAGCAGCTGACCAACTATCAGCTCCTGTTTTAAGTAATACGATCAGATGTTCATCAGATAGTCCAGGAATATCTGAAGGAGTTATAACCTGAATACCTAAATATTCTGCAAGAAGGTAGGGATCTAATGCGTCTGTATCTTTTAACTCCAGTTTTCGACGCATTTGCAGCGAAATAGATTCACACTGTGTTTTAAAGCCTTTAACCATGTCATTCTTCCCCCTGAAATTGATTAAAGGAATTATTTGCCATAGCGCTTTGCGCGAGGATAAGCATACTAGCTAATGCAGCTGCAACTTTAGGGTCTAGTGTCTGAGATTTCCTAAAATGAACGGCAACTTGGGGAACGTTTGAAATACTTGACGTATTCGAATTTAAGATAATGCCCGGATCTGTTTCCATCCAGTTACATATTTTTTTAAATGTTTGGATGTCGGGTATATTGCCACCTTCAATCCTTGTAAGAGTCGTCGGGCTTATACCAATTTCTTGTGCAGCTTTTCTGATTGCTACACCTTTTTCATTTCTGTACTTGGCAAGATTAATCCCAAGCGTTTCTAAAGTAATTTCCATATTTTATGTTCCAAATTCGGAACAGACTATTGACACATCTATCCCCTGCATGTTACACTAGATTGTAACAACGTAACAGTTTATGAAGTACAAGAACATTCTCTCATTTTTTTCTTACAATGTCAAGCTGAACCAGCGATATGTTTATCATAAACATATCCTGCATTATATGCAAGAGTATATTAGTTCAGTTCATTTTAAGGAGGTGATCCATTATGCCACAACATGACAGAGATATCACAATAAAAGTAAATGGAAAAGATGTTACGTTAACACAACATCGTTTGACTGGCGCAGATATAAAGAAGGCTGCGATAGAGCAAGGAATTAATATTCAAAGTGACTTTTCACTCTTTGAAGTAAAAAATAAAAAGCTTGTACCAGTTGGAGACAATGAAGAAATCACAGTAAACAATAATTCAATGTTCAGAGCTATAGCTCCTGATGACAATTCATAAATATGACAACTGAGGTAGAACAAGCAATACAATTAATAAAGGATGCATTCAGTGAACATACTGTAAACGTGACGGAAGAATCTCAAGGAGGAGCCTACGTAGAGATAATAGATATACCTTTATCAGAAACTTATATACAGGAAAAAACATGGATTGGTTTTTTAATTACCTTTCAGTATCCAGAATCTGAGGTATATCCGCATTTTGTACGTCATGATTTATCAAGAAGAGATGGTAAAGCACTTGAAAGCGGATTCTCTTCCAGTAATTGGAAAGAAAACGCAGCAACGCAACTCTCAAGAAAGACCAAGAATTTCAGTCCTGATTCTGATCATGCTTTAACGAAGCTTATGAAAGTTATTGATTGGCTTAATTCACAATGAAAAAGGTAACGCTAAAAATTGATCAAAAATTATATCAAGATCTTTATTCACATTTGTTCCAGGAGGATAACGACGAACATGGTGCAGTAATTGCTGCAGGTATTGCAGAATCACCTTCTGAGGTACGCCTGCTTGCAAAAAAAGTTTTTCTTGCAAAAGATGGCATCGATTATGTACCAGGGACACGAGGGTATCGGGCTTTAAATTCTCGGTTTGTTGCAGAAAAAATAAGTTTTTGTGAAGAAGAAAAGTTGTGTTATTTGGCAGTTCATTGTCATCCGGGACATGGCACAGCAGCATTTTCTCTGGATGATATGAACTCCCACCTACGAGGCTATCCAGCACTTTTAGATATTAATTCTGGACTGCCGGTTGGTGCACTGGTTTTTACAAAAGATCATATAGCGGGAGATATTTGGTTTAACAAGGATACTCGTATTAACCTCAATAAAACAACCGTTATTGGTCCACATGTGTTTGATATTTTTGAAAACGAGCATCTTACAGATTCATACGCCGATCCAATTTACGATAGACATGCACTTCTGTTTGGATCTGTCGGACAGGACAAGTTAAGGAATCTAAAAGTAGGAGTTGTAGGCGCAGGAGGAGCGGGATCGATACTTTGTGAACTACTTAGTAGGTTAGGTGTTGGTGAAATTATCCTTATTGATTATGACAAAATTGAACCCAGCAATTTGCCACGGATAGTTGGCGCAAGTTATTGGGATGCAAAAGTATGGTTCGCAAAAAGTAATAATGTCTTACTTAACAAACTTGGTAAACTCTTTTCTATACATAAGGTCGATATTGCAAAAAGATTGGCGAAACAGGCTAATCCAAATATTAAATTCTCCGCTATTAAAGGCGATATTTTAGATCCAGAGAATGCCAAGATTCTTACGGATTGTGATTTCCTATTTTTAGCCGCGGATAGTATGCAAGCGAAATTATTGTTTAACCGTATAGTTTTTCAATACCTAATACCGGGAATACAAGTGGGAGCTAAGATATCAGTTGATAATACGACTCGAAAAATAAATAACATATTCACTGCAACAAGGCCAGTCCTCCCATATCCCGGTGGCGGTTGTTTGAGCTGCACAAACTGCATTTCACCGAGCAAATTACAGGAAGAGGCGTTAACTGAAAAAGAAAAATTAGCTCAAAAATATATTAATGATGCTGAAGTTCACGCACCTAGTGTGATTACATTGAATTCTTTAAGTGTAAGCCAAGCAGTAAATGATTTTCTGATGATAATGATGGGTTTATTCAATAAAAATGTTTCTCCAACACATATTCTAAATTTTGTTCAAGAAAGGACTATTGAAGAAGTAGATCAAACTTCCAATCCAGACTGCCGAACCTGCAGTAATATGGATTCAAGCTATCATGCACGGGGCGATCAGGCTAGTCTTCCTGTCAGACAGCAGCGCAAAAAAACATTATGGCAAAACTTACAGCAGGTTTTCAATTAGACTGTTTCGCTTTTTTATTTGTTATATTTCTAGCAGTCATTTCCATAAAAGTATCTGCATTCTGTAAAAGCTCCATTAATTCCTCAAATTCACTGTCCGATTGATCAGCCCCGACCTCTTTGAGGATTCGTTTAACAACCTCTTTATCATTTATATCCAAATCATGCTCTTGAGCATAATGAAGAATTTCAATGATAAGTTCTGTTTTATCAACTGTTGGGTCACTCATAGTCGGATTATAACAAATTCACCTCCTTTTTAAACACATCGATTGTATCGAACCTAAGAAACTGAAAAAGTTCCTCAGCCATACTGCTACTTTCAATTCTCCGCATAAATTCACGACTTTGATTTTGCGACAAAATATTAAGACTTCCTTCCCAAAGGATTTTCCTATCAATAATGGCTAATTTCCTATGATGTCCTCCTTTGATAAGTAAAACCTGTACTCCAATTGTTTCAAAATAACGAATTCCTTCTTCAGATGATTCAGCCATAGTGTGTTCGTGTTCTCTCGGATCTCTTGTAATAATAAATAGAGATATATTGTCATCCACAAGCTTTTCAAACACTGGTTTAAGCATGTTCAGTCTTCTTCTGGTGAGATACGGGCATTCAATGATTACTTCATGCTTTGCTTTGGATACATCATCTACAAAAGCATTGTAAAACGTTTCCTCATTGTATAAAGCAGACGTGGCAATATTATTATGCTCAGGACGAGAAACGACCTTTTTCTTAAACCAACTCATCGCTTGCCCCCCTTGTTTTTAAAGTGTTCACATGCTTTAATGAGTGCAGTTCTCTCTATAGGATCTATCGAGGCTAAATAGGTACGAACATCCTTCCATATGGAGTACTTTCTTTCGCTATAGTTACAAATTAGCGAGCACTTTTGAAATGAACCAATATAATGGATTTCCTGCCCTTCCGAAGCTTTAGCGTAGGAGGGAATCCCTCCGGGTGTACAAACATATTGTCTCCTTATTTATACTTATACGGTCCCATGATAATATTTGCCTCTCCTCTACCATATCCGTCAGAATCCATCCCATGACCTTGCACCCAAATATCCGGTATCGTAAAGCCCACATATTTTGGCCTATACGATACTGTGCGTCTTGATGGTTTATCCAGCAGTACAAAACTCTGTACGCTAGAAGCCTCAACAAGAAATTTCTTTTCAACAGATGATAATGTTTGACCCGTATCAATAATATCGTCTACAAGTAATATATGCTTATTTTGTGTATTTATATGTGTCACGGCTGACACTTTCGGAGCAAAATTTGCTTGGGTACCGATGGGATAACTTGAGGCATGAATAAACGACAATTCACACGTATATAGTCCTCTTGCGTGCAATTTACTAAATAAATCCACTGTTAACCAGGCTCCTCCCGTCAAAAGCCCAATAATCAAAAGTGATGGATGATTTTTATAATCTTTATAAATGACATTAGTCAGTTCCTCTAACCGATTATTAATCTCATGAGCAGAGATCACAATATCACCGGGTTTATAGCTATCTGAAGACTTTACGTGAAGATGTGCATTACTCATATACTAAATATTTATATATTACATGCCTGATATCTGTTTCTCTTTGGAAAATTTCTATGTACATTCTAGATGGATGTTGTATCATTTCTCTTATGTCCATCGGATAAAAATTTTACACTAGTTATACTTATAATACAAGATAAATAAAATTCTTTTAAGAATGTAACTCATCCATTTTCCTAATATATTTATCCTATAATAAATATATTTAGCCTCATTTATGCCGTTTGACACTTGATTTTATTGGATAAAAGTGTACAATATGCACATGAAAAAGATTAAGCTGTCAATTCGTAGACCCTTCATCCCGTATTTCATTCTTATTATTTGTCTTCTTATTACTTTCTTATCCACAATCTACGTTATTCGCGGAATTGATCAACTGGATCAACTGCGTTTTGAAAGCGCGATACAGGAGACACAAAACAATATTGCAAACCGCATAGAAACATATATTTCTCTTCTTCGTGGAGAAGCCGGAATGATAACAGCCTTTCCCGATATAACTGAGGAGGAATTCAGAACTTCGATAGATAGAGCAGCAATCGGACAAAAATATCCCGGTATTCAGGGTATCGGATATATTAAAAAAATAACCCATGAAGAAAAAGAGAATTTTATAACTGAGCAAAGGGAGGGAGGTAATGAAAATTTTACGATCTTTCCGGAACGTGATGCACAGGAATACTTTCCGATACTATTTGTGGAACCCCAAAAATTAAATGATAATGAAGTTAAAATAGGATATGATGTTTCCTCAAATCTACCCCGATGGAAAGCACTGCAGCGTGCTCGTGATACAGGAGTACGCGCTGCGTCAGAAGCAGTTATGCTCGGACAAATTTTAGACATTCCCAACAAACAAACAGGATTTCTTATGTATTTGCCTATATACAGCTCTGGTGTCGTCCCATCTACGATAGAAGAAAGAAGAGAAAAAATCATCGGATTTGTATACGCGCCGTTCATAATCAATGATATACTTCTGGGGATTGTCGGTAACGGATCAGGCACAGTAATAAATTATAAAGTATACGATGGAGATAAGCCCAACACCACAAACATAATTTACGACTCCAAAACATTACGAAATGTAAAAGCAGACAATTATACACCTCGCTATAGTACCCACAGACATATAAATGTAGCAGGTCAGACATGGACACTTGAATTCACCAATAACCAACAATTTGACATATTATCACAACGTGGCCTTGCTCCCATCATTTTATTGAGCGGCATTATTTTAAGTTTTATCTTGTTTTTCTTAAGCCGTTCTGAATTTATGGCACGAAAATCTGCAGAGGCAACCAACAATAAACTGATAACCTCTCAGAGGGATTTACAAAGAGCAATCGGCATACGTGATAACTTCATTTCCATCGCATCTCACGAATTAAAAACTCCGGTAACAAGTCTCAAAGTCTATACAGAAGTGCTTCTTAAAAATTTTTCCGGAAAGGGTGACACAAAAAATACCGACTACATGAAAAAAATGAATAGACAAATTGATAAGTTAACTATTCTTATCCGTGATCTGCTTGACGTATCAAGACTCCAATCAGGAAGGATGGCATTTCATGAAGAAGAAATAAATATTACAGAAGTGGTAAAAGAAGTTATTGAACAATTAGGATCAACCACAACCTCACATACATTAGAACTGAAAGGAAATTCTCGAAGAAAAATTCTCGGTGATGAAGATCGATTGGGACAAGTAGTAAATAATTTTCTTACCAATGCGATAAAATACTCTCCCAAAGCAAATAGAATACTGATAACAATAAAAGACCAACGCAAGGGAGTAACTGTCGCGGTGCATGACTATGGCATTGGTATGGATGCAAGACATCTCAAAAGGATATTTAAACGATTTTATCGGGTTTCTGATACCAATGAGCAGACGTATCCCGGTCTGGGTATGGGACTTTATATTTGCAGTGAAATTATCAAACGTCATAATGGTGAAATCAATGTAAGTAGTGTAAAAGGGAAGGGCTCTACATTTAGCTTTACCCTCCCATACATTAAAAAAACCAAGTAAACGTACTTACTTCTGGTATAATATATACTAATAGTATTCCATGGAATTATTAATCATCATCTTACTGATCCTTCTCAACGGACTTTTTTCTATGGCGGAAATGGCTGTTGTTTCTGTACGAAAACACATCCTCAAAAGGAAAGCGCAGGACAATGACATCAAAGCAGCTACAGCACTCGAGCTCTCCCAAAATCCTAATCGATTTCTTTCAACGACACAAATCGGTATTACATTGGTGGGAATTGTCGCCGGTGTTTTCGGAGGAGCGACGCTCGAAAAACAACTAAGCACATTTTTGAAAAATCTTTCATTGCTTGCTCCATATAGTGACTTTTTGTCCATTACACTCGTCATTCTTTTTATCACGTATTTATCATTGATTATCGGTGAACTTGTTCCCAAACGGATAGCGCTAAGTAATCCGGAAAAAATCGCGATGTTTGTCGCCCGTCCCATGGATATATTGTCCAAAATATCTATCCCTATCATAACGCTCATGAGTATTTCTACAGAATTTATTTTACGCATCCTTCGCATCAAACCCAAGGAAGATACGACAGTCAGTGAAGAAGAAGTAAAAATGCTTATTAAAGAAGGTACCGAGGGAGGCGTATTTGAACTTGCGGAAAAAAATATTGTAGAACGGACCTTTCGCTTGAGTGATCGGAAAGCAAATTCACTCATGACACCGAGAAAACAAATTGTTTGGTTGGAAAAAGATAGCTCATTTGAAACGATAAAAAACAAAATTTCCAAAACACCTCGATCGTTCTATCCTGTCTGTAAAAAGACACTAGACAATGTCATCGGGATCATCAGGACGGAGCAATTTATCAGTAACTATCTCCGAGATGAAAAAGCGTCATTTGATAAAATTTTGCATAAACCGCTTATTGTCCCATCACACACTCCCGCTTTCCGTGTTTTGGAATTATTCAAAAAAACAGGTATCCACTTAGCTATTATTGTAGATGAATATGGGATGGTAGAGGGAGTTATCTCAGTCGGTGATATTTTGGAAGCAATTGTCGGAGATTTACCGGAAGTATTTGAACAAGAAGAAAAAGAAATTATCAAAAGAGACAAAAAAACATGGTTTATCGACGGCTTGCTGGCAATCGATGAATTTAAAGATCATTTCCAAATTAAAAAACTTCCGGGAGAACAAGCAGGAGAATTTCATACAATTGGAGGGTATGTAATGCACAAACTCGGAAAAGTTCCCAAAACTGGTGATACATTTACTATTGAAAATTATCTTTTTGAAGTTGTGGATATGGATGGCAATAGAGTCGATAAAATTATCCTTACAAAGAAAACTGACTAATTTACTTTCTACTCCTTCTTTTTAATTTAAAAAACATATCTACCCTTTTCAATAGAATCGCGGTCGCAACCACAAAAAATCCTGCGACATATCCCGCCAATACATCAGTGGGATAATGCACTCCCAAATAAACTCTACTAAATCCAACTGATAAGATTATAAGCACACACACGATAAAAACAGGTATATAAATTCGTTTTTCGGGATATGTGCGATAGATGAAATAACTCAATAACATATAAAAAATAAATGAATTCATCGAATGCCCTGAAGGAAAACTATATGAACTCAATTGGATAAGCAAATCCATATCAGGCCGAGGACGCTGATAAAAAATTTTGAGTATTTGATTGATAAGAACTCCCATCGCCAATATAATTCCATAGATAAAAGCCTGTTTTCTCTTCTGAAAAAACGCCATCCATATCATCCCGATACTTGCAAGTAAAATGGTCAATTCAGCCCCCATAAAAGAAATATCATTCATAAGCATTGTCAGCAGAGGAGTACGTATCGAATAAATAGCATATGATATGCTTTTGTCTATCGCAAGTGTATTTTCAAAAAATATTCTCTCAGCAAGCTCTGAAAAGATATAGATAGAGAGAAGTGAGAAGCTAAATCCCAATACAATAATAAGGAAATAAAATGGTGCTTCTTTTGATCCCTGTAAAAAAGGCAAATCATCAAGCAGATCATACAATTTTGTAAATAATTTATTCATGCATTAAGTGTATTAGATTTTTCTTTGTATGGCAATAATTGTATTTTTTATAAATAGAGGAATATACAAGAGTATGGTAGAAAAGATTATTTTTTCTCCCGTATCAGTAGGACGGGGCAAGGAGCATGTCTCACGACGTCCTCAGCAACTGAACCCAAAAGTGCCCGACGTATACCTGATCTGCCATGTGTGGACATAATGATAAGGTCACACGCCTCTTTTTTCGCGACAGAAACGATTTTATCCCGCGCGTCGCCTTCAAGAATAGTAGTCGTAACACGTTTTATCCCGGCTTTTTGTAATTTTTTATGTATTTCTTTCAGATTATTCTCAGCATTCTCTTTCTCCGATTTAAAGATACTTTCGTATATTTCCTGCGTTTCAAATGCCATGGCAGAGGTATTAATCGCTGCCACCATGCGAGTAACAGAATCAACAACCTGTAGAACAATAACAGTTGAAGAGTACATTTTTGCGAGTTCTGAGGCGTGTTCGATAGCTAATGAAGATAAAGGAGATCCGTCATGTGTTAGAAGAATTTTTTTATATATTTTCATATTTACTGCTACTTATCAGGCAGGCTAAACGTATAATATATTACTTAGAGACTATTTTCAACTTCTTTTATGCGTATTGCTGTTTTGAGGACAGTATCAGGGCTAAGGGAGATAGAATCAATACCTTCACGTACCAAGAATTCCGCAAGTTCCGGGAAATCTGAGGGTCCTTGTCCGCAGATACCGACTTTTACACCTGCATCATGCGCTTTTTTGATAAGTGTCGAAATCAATTTATGTACCGCCGGGCTATTTTCATTGCCGATGTGGGCAATCAATTTGGAATCACGATCCAAGCCAAGCGTAAGCTGCGTCAGATCATTAGAACCGATAGAGAATCCGTCAAAAAGCTTGGCAAACTCCTCTACCAAAAGGATGTTTGATGGGATTTCGGCCATACACCATACATGTAAATTCTCATCCAGTTGCTCTTGATTCACCATGTTTTTTGCTTTATCATGTGGAAGGCCGTTTTGCGCCATAATATCAAGTACTTTTTGCCCTTCCTCAGGTGTTCGGCAGAATGGAATCATTACTTGAAGGTTGTGAAGCCCCATATCATTGCGGACTTTCTTCACCGCCTGACATTCAAGCGCAAATGCTTTAGAAAAGTTCTCATCATAATAGCGGCTTGCGCCTCTCCAGCCGATCATAGGATTTTCTTCATGCGGCTCAAATGCTCTACCACCGATAAGATTTGCATATTCATTGGATTTGAAATCACTGAATCGAAGTATTACTTCATTAGGATAGTATGCTGCCGCAATAATACTGATACCATACGCAAGCTTCTCGACATAATAATCAACTTTGTTACTGTATCCTGCTGTCAGTTCGTCAATTTGTTTTTTAACTTCCTTATCTTCCAATTCTTCATAATGTAATAGCGCATTCGGATGAATTTTGATGTAATTCATGATGACAAATTCTTCACGAGCAAGGCCCACGCCTTTATTGGGGATGAAACTATAGTTAAATGCCAGATCGGGATTAGCGACAATCATCTTTACTGCTGTCTTAGGAAGTTCAAATCCTGTAAGATCCGTCTTGTCAATTTTGAATTTCAATATACCTTCGTATACATTTCCGACTTCTCCATCCGCGCAGCTTACAGTTATTTCTTTGCCTGTATTAAGAACTTTTGTCGCGTCTCCTGTACCTACGATGGCAGGAATACCAAGTTCGCGGGAAACAATCGCCGCGTGACTTGTGCGTCCTCCGGAATTTGTTACGATAGCACTCGCCATTTTCATAATTGGCTCCCAATCAGGATCCGTTATTTCAGCCACTAATATTTCACCTTCTTTAAAGTCTGACAGTTCACTCGGGTCTTTAATATAATGTGCTTTCCCTGTCCCAATTTTTCTTCCGACAGATGCGCCTTTACATAGGACATTGGATGTTTCTTCAAGGACATATTCCTCAATCTGATTGACATCTTTGCGGGCTTGTACTGTCTCAGGACGAGCCTGAACAATATATAATTGATCTTCCTGCGCATCATATGCCCATTCGATATCCATAGGACGCTGATAATGATCCTCGAGAATACATCCCCACTTAGCGAGGTGAAGTACTTGATCTTCGGTCAAGACAAACTTTTGTCTTTCATTTGGTGCGGTAATAATTTCTTTCGTGGGCTTCGTTCCTTCCGCCGCATAAATAAGTTTCTTTTCTTTACTACCCAGCTTTTTACTGAT
>CAZLSZ010000015.1:9108-25798 GCA_964562445.1 uncultured Gammaproteobacteria bacterium | reverse complement strand
CATACGTTGATAATCCAAAACACCCTTATAAATTTTCTGTCTATCGATACTTCTATTAAAGACATGATACATTTCTCCTGTAACAAAGATTTCCTTTCTAACACTCATAATCTAATAATATTAGATATTAACCTACTTGTCCACCTATATTCCGAGCCCCGCTCGGAATATCATATTTTTTGTTTTAGTTTCTTGGCAATAGTGCTACAATGGCCTCATGAATCTTGCATACCGCATGAGGCCACAAACGCTGGATGAATATGTCGGACAGGAACAGCTTGTGGGGGAGGGCAAACTCCTCCGAAACATGATAACCTCCGGAAATCTCACTTCCATGATCTTCTGGGGACCGCCTGGAAGCGGCAAAACAACACTTGCGCACCTCATCGCAAAATCTACTGAGGCTCGATTTTTTCAACTTTCGGGTGTTACCAGCGGCAAAGCTGAACTCCTCAAAATTGTGGATGAAGCAAAGAAATCACTCGCGACGCTTGAGCACAAAAAATCAATCCTTTTTATCGATGAAATTCACAGGTGGAATAAGGCACAGCAAGACGCGCTCCTACCATATGTGGAAAGCGGATTAATCACGCTTATCGGCGCGACAACCGAAAACCCTTCTTTTGAAGTAATCAGCGCGCTCTTATCACGTTCCCGTATTTTCACGCTGGAAGGCTTATCGGAAGACCATCTGAGTAAGCTCATAGACCGCGCGCTCAAAGATAAAAAGCGGGGAGTGGGGGAGTATAAAAAAACTATTACTCCCAAAGCAAAAAAACTACTTATACAGCTCTCGGGAGGAGACGCTCGGGTAATGCTCAACGCGATAGAGATTGCCGTCACGACAACGACACCTGAAAGCGGAGATACCAATGCTTCTCTCCATCATCCTCATAAAACTACAAACAAGAAGGACAGTATTTCTCCTGAACTAATCCAAGAAATTTTTCAATCCAAGTCGGCGGGTCTATATGATAAAAAAGCCGACGAACATTACAACACCATTTCCGCGTATATCAAATCCATGCGCGCCTCCCAAGTCGACGCCGCTCTTTATTATCTGGCAAAAATGGTAGAAGGAGGAGAAGATCCCAAATTTATCGCCCGCCGGATGGTGATATTTGCTTCAGAAGACATCGGCATGGCACAGCCAACAGCCCTTGTAGTGGCAAATGAGGTGTTCAAAACCTGTGAGACCATCGGCTATCCCGAATGTGCTATCAATCTTGCACACGGCACGGTCTATATGAGCAAAGCACGCAAGGACAGAAGCGCATACGATGGTTTCGCACGCGCCAGAGAAGATGCGATAAACTATCCCAATGAACCAATTCCGCTTCACCTCCGCAACGCTCCGACTAAACTTATGAAAGATATCGGATACGCAAAAGGATATAGTTGGGAAGAGGGGAATGTGGGAGCAAATAAAGAGCTATCATATCTCCCTGAAAAATTAAAAAATAAAAAATATTATAAAGAAAAATAACAAATTAATAGTTATCTATTTTCAATTTTTATCCGAGTGGCGGGGATATCGATAAGAGCCGGACCCGACTCCGTAAATAACATGTGTCTTTTATGACGCATCTCAACTTCATCATAGGTAAAGCCTCGCTTTTTCAGATATTTCTTCGCTTTATGTTTTACCATATATTCCTCCATATTCGCAATACGATAATTTTTCCTTACCTTTTGTCCTCTATCAGCGCTCTCACCGTATTCCTGTAATACGATAGCTGATGTTCTATCTACAGGATAAGATAAGTATTTACGCAAATCAGAATATTCATATAACTCATATTTCATGTCTTCGCTCACTTTTGCAAGTTTAGGATCATCAGGGATATTTATTCCGAGATCCTCCTGATATCCTTGCAGCAAGACAGCCATTTTTTTCCCTTCATTATCAGTAAGCGCATAACATACTTTTGATTCTCCTCCGCCTACGACATCCAGCGTGAGTCCATCTCCGAGATCAATATGTTTTTCCGAGACAGCTATTCTCTGTCCGGGAGTTGCGTTCAGTACTTCCTTTGTAGCTATTGATGAAGCAATTTTCTTTATATGCTCACCTGTCAAATCTTTTGGAAGCAGGGCATCTGAGGATTGATGATTGGGACATAAGTCATGCCATTGCTGTGTTTTGACAATCTCGTCAAGCTTTTGATCATGATTCGATAGTTCTTTCTTATGCTGAGCTCCATAATTTTGTTCTGAAAATTCCATATATTGAGTATATATCATACATAAAAGAGTTGCATTGATAGTGTATAATAGCTCATATGAATTGGTTCTTTCTTCCTAAAATTATCGAAACAGTAAACGCCGTCCGGTCAAATTATGACATCATCTCAAATATCCTTCCTTCAAAAAAGGATTATACTGAGGATCAACTGGAGCAGGTAAAACTCATGCGAAGGTCTCTCCTCAAAGATTTGAAAAATCAGCGTATCCAAAACAGAAATCTTGAAAAGAAAGTAATGATGCTCTTTTTGGGCACGATTGCCACAATACTCCTTTACGGCATCTACGGTTATGATACCCAAACATTCGCAAGAAATACCGCGTTTATTTTCTATACACTCACTCTCATCGCGCACATGCTTACGACATATACTCCCAATTTTAGACATAACGAGAGATTGAAAACAGATCTTGAAGAAACAAGCTATTTCGTCACTATTTATCAGGAAGTAGTAAATCTGGAAAGAGCTTGTAAAGAAAACGACATCCTCCTCAATGAAAAAGCAAGATTCTTCAGATGGGGGACAACCCTTTTTATTCTCGGCGTTATCGCCATGATCATTTCATTTTTGTTATAAAAAAATATGTGTACGAGCGGCGCTTGTACAAAAACAAATAATTTAATTTATCATTTCTTCCCAAATATAATTTTCCCCTATGTCATACCATCATACAAAGCCTTATTTGGGCATTCAAAATTCAAGGTGTTGAATTTCTCAACCAGATATGTATAATAGATTAATCGATGGCAAAACAATCCTCTGATTACGGCGCACAACAAATCCAAGTCCTTGAAGGACTTGAACCTGTACGAAAAAGACCCGGTATGTATATCGGCTCTACTGATGTCTACGGTCTGCACGAAACCCTCCGTGAAATCATCGATAACTGTGTGGACGAAGCATTGGCAGGTCATGCCAAAAATGTCTGGATCATACTCAATGCTGACGGCTCTGCATCCGTTTCTGATGACGGACGAGGTATCCCCACGGAAATGATGCCAGCCTACGGTAAATCTGCGCTCGAAGTCGTTATGACCAAATTGCACGCGGGAGGAAAATTCGGAGGAGACGCGTACAAAATTTCAGGAGGTCTGCACGGAGTCGGTTCATCTGTAGTAAACGCGCTTTCCGACTGGATGCTTGTGGAAGTACGCAAAAATAAATCCATTACACGACAACGATATGAGAGAGGCATCCCCAAAACTGAAGTAGAAGTTGTCAAAGAAACGATGCAGACATATCCCGCGGTGGTCGCTCTTACAAAAGGAACAACTGTTTCATTTTTACCGGACGGCAGTATCTTTAAAGATTTCAGAAAGGTGTCAGAAGAAGAAGGAAGCGAAGGCAAAGAAACCTATGCGTGGGATTATGATTTTATAAAAAAGATTATCCGCGAACGTGCGTATCTCGTCCCCAAACTCTATTTTCATCTCCTCGATAATAGAGGTGCACAACAAAAAGAGGTAAATTATTATTTCGAAGGAGGAATTGTCTCTTTGGTCGAAAAAATGAATGATAACAAAGCTGCGCTGCATAAAACAATCAGTATCAATAAAGCAGACGGAGATGTGCAGGTAGAAGTAGCGATTCAGTACAATGATTCTTATTCCGAAAATGTCGAATCGTATGTAAACGTCATTAATACAATCAATGGCGGAACGCATCTTACAGGTTTCAGAATGGCATTGACCCGCGCGATTAATGATTATGGCAAAAAGAGCGGGGCATTCAAAGCTGATGCAGAACCCATGACAGGGGACGATACCCGTGAGGGTCTGACAGCAGTGGTATTTATCAAGATGCCGCAGGATAAAATTCAGTTTGAAGGTCAAACCAAAGGGAAACTTGGAAATTCTGAGATCCAATCAGTCGTAAATACCATCGTCAAAGATGCCCTTAATACACATTTTGAAGAAAATCCGGCAGATGCGAAGAGAATTCTTGAAAAAGTCTTCCTTGCGGCAAAAGCGCGTCTTGCTGCACGAGCGGCCAAAGAAGCAGTAATCCGAAAAGGTGCGCTTGAAGGCTCCACACTACCGGGTAAACTCGCGGACTGTCAGGAGAAAAATCCGGCAGTTTCTGAGTTGTACCTCGTGGAGGGAGATTCAGCAGGCGGTTCTGCGAAGCAGGGAAGAGACCGAAAATTCCAAGCTATTATGCCGCTTAAAGGGAAAATTCTTAACACAGAGAGAGCGCGTCTTGATAGAATGATTGAAACGGAAGAGATTAAAAATCTGATTATCGCGCTCGGCACGGGAATAGCCGACACTATTAATATGGAAAAAATCCGTTACCATCGTATCATTGCGATGTGCGATGCGGATGTGGACGGCGAACATATCACCACACTCATACTGACCTTTTTCTTCAGACATCTGCCTGAAGTGATTCAGCGAGGCTATCTGTATGTCGCCATGCCGCCACTCTTCAAAGTACAGCGCGGTAAAGAAGTCCGCTATGCCTACACAGAAGCCGAGCGTGATGAAGCGATAAAAGCACTCAAAAGCGGCAATGCCAATGTCAGCGTCCAACGATACAAAGGTCTGGGGGAAATGAATGCGGATCAACTCTGGGAAACAACCATGAATCCGGAAAACAGAGTGTTGAAACAGATCACTATCGCTGATGCCGAAGAAGCAGATGCAGTCTTTACGATGCTGATGGGGGACCAAGTACCGCCGAGAAAACACTTTATCCAGACGAATGCGATTACCGCTACACTGGACATTTAGACATATATTTGGTTATAATAAGAAAAAATTACTATGGCAGATTACAATAAACTAATTAAACCGGGAGATTACGAAGAAGGATGGGTCAATGCAGTTGTTGATATCCCCGAAGGTTCAAGCCTCAAGATAGAATATGATAGATCTCATGGTATTTTTATCCTCGACAGAGTTGAACCAAACGTTTTTCCGAAGCCGGTAAATTATGGATTTATCCCTGGTACAAAAGATACTGATGGTGATGAACTTGACGTCCTGCTTGTATGCCATGAACCGATCCCTACAGGTGTTCTGGTAAAATCAAAAATTCTCGGTATTTTCAACTTTGAAGATGGTGGCGAGATGGACTACAAAATTGTCTGTGTGCCGGATGATGATAGAAATACAGGGGACGCAATAAACACGCTCGATGATTTAGGTACACGTTGGAAACAAAAAATTGAATTCCATTTTGCCCACTATAAAGATCTCAAGAAACCGGGAACAACAAAAGTACTCGGTTGGGGAGATAAGAAAGAAGCAAAAGGTATTATCAAAGAATGTATCGAACGCTTCGAAAAGGAAGGTTTCCCCAAATAGGTTGGCTCTCCTTAATGTATGAGTGAAAATATCGGTAAATTAATACAAAAAGATATTACACAGGAGATGAAGAAATCGTATTTGAATTATGCGATGTCTGTCATTGTCTCCCGCGCGCTTCCTGATGTCCGTGACGGTCTCAAACCTGTGCATCGAAGAATTCTCTTCGCGATGTCTGAATTGGGTCTGGGTCCGTCTTCCAAATTCCTCAAATCCGCCCGTATCGTCGGTGAAACCATGGGTAAATATCATCCGCATGGCGACTCGGCAATTTATGATTCACTAGTACGTCTCGCGCAGGATTTCAATATGCGCTATCCGCTCGTGTGGGGACAGGGAAATTTCGGTTCTATCGACGGTGACCCCGCCGCTGCATCCCGCTACACTGAGGCGAAATTGCGGGCAATCACACAAGAATTATTGATCGATATCGATAAAGATACGGTTGAATTCGGGCCGAATTATGACGGCAGTTTCCAAGAACCGATGTATCTCCCTGCCAAACTCCCAAATCTTTTGCTTATGGGTTCTGAAGGTATCGCTGTCGGTATGGCAACGAAGATCCCGCCGCACAATCTGAGTGAAGTAATTGATGCGATCGTCTTTATGATCAAGCGTACCAAAGTCGGCACAGTTGTCACCAAAACTGACGTCAGCGCGGTACATGATCTTGCAAATCGTGAAATAGAACATCAGACAGGGGAAGCACCAGCCTATACCAATCAATCAAAAGAAGCAGAATCCGTCGTCATGGGAGAGACCACATTCCACTGTGACGTAACCATCGATGAACTCCTTGAGCATATCAAAGGACCGGACTTCCCGACAGCCGGATCAATTTATGATATCAATGAGATTAAGAGTGCATACATGACCGGCCGAGGCAAAATCGTCGTACGAGGTAAGGCTGAAATCGAAGAAATAAGTAACGGCAAATCAGCCATCACTATCACGGAAATCCCCTATCAGGTCAACAAAGCACAGCTTGTCGCAAAAATCGCTGATCTGGCAAAAGAAAAGAAACTCGACGGCATATCAGACCTCCGGGATGAATCCGACAGACGGGGACTGCGGATTTATGTAGAACTCAAACGTGACGCGACCCCGAAGAAGGTTTTGAACAATCTCTATAAACAAACAGCTCTGCAAACGACATTCCCCGTGAACATGGTTGCCCTCATCGACGGCATCCCACAGACACTCAATCTGAAACTCATCCTTGAAGAATATCTGAAACACCGCTATCGTGTCGTCAAACGCCGCTCAGAATTTGAACTGAGGCAGGCAAAAGCGCGCTTGCACATCCTTGAAGGTCTCAAGATCGCTGTGGATCATATCGATGCAGTTATCGCGACAATTCGAGCGTCCAAAGATCAGGAAACTGCGAAATTAAACTTGATCGAGAAATTCAAACTTTCCGAAATCCAGGCTACAGCAATTCTGGATATGCAGTTGAGACGACTCGCAGCTCTGGAAAGACAAAAGATCGAAGACGAACTCAAAATGGTACAGGAAACCATCGACTATCTCGAAGACCTCCTCGCGCATGGAGAAAAAATTCTGGATGTTATCAAAAACGAATTGACAAAGCTCAGAGATAAATATGATGATCCACGCCGCACCAAAGTGTATAAGAGCAAAGTTGATGAATTCTCTGAAGAAGATCTGATCCCGAACGAACCCACCGTTATCACCCTTACCAATACAGGATATATCAAGCGCCAATCGCTCAATGCGTTCCATACCCAACATAGAGGCGGAAAAGGCATCACAGGTATGAATGTCAAAGACGAAGATGGTATTTTCCACATCAAGTCAGCCATGACCCATGACAATATCATCTTCTTCACCAACAAAGGAAAAGCATATGCGCTCAGAGCCTATGAAATAGCGGAAAGCAGCAGAACAAGTAAAGGCTCTGCCATAGTGAACCTTCTCAATATCGAAGCAGGAGAGAAAGTAGAATCCTTTATCATCCTCAATGCCAAGATTAAAGACGGCTATATCTTCCTCACGACACGAAATGGTA
This sequence comes from uncultured Gammaproteobacteria bacterium, assembly GCA_964562445.1. GTDB lineage: Bacteria > Patescibacteriota > Microgenomatia > Levybacterales > UBA12049 > JACDET01. Next base: position 18,215 of record CAZLSZ010000015.1, on the reverse strand, counting down.
CAGTAAAGAAAACACATATCAAAGAATTTGAAAATATCCGCCGCAATGGCATGATCGCTATCAAACTGGATGCAGGAGACGAACTCGTCTGGAGCAGTATCACTGACGGCAAGAGTGATGTACTGATTATCACACGGGAAGGGAAGGCTATCAAATTTAGTGAAGATTCCGTACGACCGCTCGGACGAGCCACGACTGGAGTTCGTGGAATTAAGATAGGAAGCAAAGACCAAGTAATCGGTATGGCTGTTATCAAAACAGGTACCAATCCGGACTTGCTCGCAATTATGGAGAATGGTCTGGGTAAAAAGACCCCCGTATCCCAATTCCCATTGCAGGGGAGAGGTGGCCAAGGTGTAAAAGTTGCAAAAGTAACGGAAAGGACAGGGGAAGTAGTCGTCGCAAATGTTATCCCGCAAAATAGTGAAGAAGTAATCATTACTAGTAAAAAGGGTCAGATTGTAAAACTTCCGATTAATCAGATTCCGAAACTTTCGAGAGATACGCAAGGAGTGATATTGATGCGCTTCTCACACGCAAAAGATGGTGTTGCTTCAGCAACAGCAATTAAGCAAGACGAACCCTCAACAGAAGAATAATCCACAATCATTGCGAACACAGCTTAGGCTCGACGAAGTAATAATAAACCCTCTTCATGCTATAATCTTTTGTATGCAACCCACAAAGTATACATCAATAAATGCCGTCATAGAATCGCTGCTTACTGAACAAAAAAAGATATTGAAAGGGAATATGGTTGGGTTATACCTCTATGGATCACTTGTCACAGGCGACTTTGATGAAGATATAAGTGATATTGATTTACTTTGTGCTATCAAAAATGAGCTGACAAATAATGAATTTGATAAGCTCAAGGGAATACATGAGGATATTGTAAAGTTATATCCCAAATGGAGAGATCGCATTGAAACACAGTATGTGCCACTTGAAGGATTACGCACATTCAAAACAAAATCCACCAAAATTGGTGATATCAGTCCCGGAGATCCATTTCATTGGGTACAAGCAGGAAGAGATTGGCTCCTTAACTGGTATGTTGTGCAGGAGAAAGGCCAAACAATCTATGGTATTGAACCAATAAATTATATTGAACATATTTCTCAAGAAGAATTCATTTCCGCTGTAATTGAGCACACGAAAGAATGGAAAGACTATATAAATAATATCTCACAACGTCGAGGTTCACAAGCATATGCGATACTAACAATGTGTAGAGCATATTATAGTGCTCAAAACGGAAAACAAGCATCAAAACAAGTAGCAGCAAATTTTGTACAAGAACAATTACCACAATATAAAAATATTGTCGGGCAAGCATTGCGTATGCGACAGAATCAATGGAAAGATCAAGCGATTGATAAAAAACTTTATCCCCAAACAGTCTCTTTTGTTCATGAGATGATTCACAAAATTGCAAAATTATGATCAAAGCTATCCTCTATGACATTGATGGAGTATTAATTGATATTAATATCGAAAAAGCACAGACACAATCCCAACGTGATTGGGGAATAACCCCCACGCAAACAACGCAATACTAACTTGTCATTGCGAGTCTGCAAAGCAGGCGAAGCAATCTCAACACTTTAGTGTCATCCTGAACCTGCCGGCCGGCAGGCACAGCGCGTTTCAGCATCTCTAATAACTGATAACAGAAAACTATAATCTGAAAAAGTTGTTATCCATTATGAGTTATGAATTTTTAGTTAAAATAGATCCCCGATCGGGTCGGGGATGACAAATTTAAAAAGTTTGTCACTCGCAACTTCCTGGAGGGACTTCGAGGATAATAGTTTCAAATCCGAGACTTCGCAAAAGCGCCGTTATCTGATTGCGTCCATTTTTTTCTGCTTCAGAAAGGATACCGCCTTTACAGGCAGCGTCTCTGATAACAGCCTGTGCCTGTTTACGAGCTTCAGACTCGAGATTGGTATCTCCTTTGGTGAGGAGGCCTTGATTACGGTCATAGACACGTGTCTGATTATTATCTATAGAATTTACAAGAATCTCAGGAGCGGGGAGTGTGATTTTAACTGTTTTTTCCGTTATTTCAATTTGCTCTTTTTGCAGTTTGGACATGTCAAAACCCGCGATAACCTGTCCATGCGCTATAAGAAGAATCCTATCCCCATAGAGAAAGTCTGCCAATGGCCCGCCAGTTGTCTTCACATCAATAATTTTTTCGATCGTATATGACGCTGTTTCCAAACGATTGAGTGACTCAATCTGCTTGATAACAGTTTGCGAGCTTAAATTATAGGAATATTTATCCTGTGACTTATTTACCCATGAATATACAAGGAAACTTCCCACAACAATAAGAATAAGCAGAGCCGCCAATTTAATATTTTTTAAAATTGCCATTGAACTCATTATAACAAAATCTCGCCATATGTATAGATAAATGCTCAGCTTCTTTCAGAGCTCTTACAAAATTTTCTTATACTCTTTACAGAAGAGGTTCAAAATAGAAAATACATTTATGTTAGCAGGACTTATTATTATCTTAGCAATACTCTGGTTTCTCGGATATATTCATATTGACGGTATAAATCTACCGGATACCTCGTTATTCCAAATTAATGGCCAGACCGTGACAATTATCGATTTACTGATTCTTGCGCTTGTAGCCACAGCAATTAGTATTTTGCCGTCACCGTTTAGAGAAATAAGTGGTGTCCTTCTTATTTTGTGGATTCTCTCTGTACTTGGCATCCTTGCCATCGGAGGACTCGCACTGACCAACTGGCTTGTCCTCGCTATCATTATCGGCCTCATCATCGCCCTCTTCAGAAGAGTCTAAATGTATCGAAGACTTGTCCAGAATCAGACACAATACAGTAATGTCATTCTGGCTTGTCCAGAATCAGATTCTGGAGCCTGCCGGCAGGCAGACAGGTCCTCACGTCCCCAGAATGACAAGAACTCCTCATCATCCAAAAATTTACACCATAGTATATAATAGTGAGTATGGAAATAAATGGACATGAGATCGCGGAAACAATGTATAATGATCTCAGAAGCCGTGTAGCTGCTCTCAAAAAGAAAAATGTCACACCTCATTTAGTCGTCTTCCTCATCGGACAAAACCCCGCATCGGTCGCATATGTAACTCTCAAACAAAAAAGGGGAGAAGAAATAGGCGCAAAAGTAACAGTTCTACAATTTGATACCAATGTAACCAACCATGAACTTGCGGAGAAAGTACACCTCCTCAATAATGATCCGTATGTCCATGCAATCCTTATCCAGCGCCCGCTTCCACCTCAAATAGATATTGAGAAACTCGAACTTCTTACCGATCCTGAAAAGGACATTGACGGATTCCACCCCAAATCACCATACATCCTTCCGCTACCGCTAGCAGTAGGGAAGATATTAGAAGAGATACATACGAAAGTTTACACTGAGCCTGCCGAAGTGTCATTGCGAGGAGGAAAGGAGGCGACCTGCCTGCCGGCAGGCAGGAGCAATCTCGATATACCCACCAAAAGAGATCCCGGCATGCGCGAGGATGACAAATTTATTAGTTGGCTGCAATCACAAAACATTGTCCTTATCGGCAAAGGGCCGACGGGAGGAGGCCCGATACAATCCTATTTAAAAACACTCCATGTTACACCCACACTTATTGATTCCAAGACAAAACAGCCTGAATCGATCATGAAAAAAGCAGATATTATCATCTCCGCGGTCGGACGTGAACATGTCGTCACTGCAGAAAATATCAAAAAAGGCGCAATCCTCATCAGTGTGGGTATCCTGCGCGGAGAAAATAACAAACTCAAAGGGGACTATGAGGTAAATGATATTAAAGGGAAAGCAGCATATTATACGCCGACGCCCAAGGGCGTCGGCCCTGTCAATGTCGCCAAACTGATGGAAAACCTCGTCGCCGCTGCGGAGAAACAAGCTGTATAAATCACCTCTTATTTGTATTCATTTTGATAATTGACATTTTAAATATTTTCTTATATTATGGTAAAAATAAGGAAAAATTGATAAATATTCATCAAAAAACTATCAATTTTCGCTTTATTAAGCTCATCTTTAATAAAAATGGATAATAAGCAGCAGTATCACAAAGTCTCATCATACGAAGGGAAAAAAGGAGAAATAAAAAAAGTTGTACTTCTTTATTCAGGAGGACTTGACACCTCAGTACTCCTCAAATGGATTCAGGAAGAATATAAAGCGGAAGTAATCGCGCTCACCATTGATATAGGACAAGTTGTGGATGACCTGGAAGCAATTAAGAAAAAAGCATTAAAACTCGGCGCCGTAAAAGCATTTGTCATTGATGCCAAAGACGAATTCGCAAATGAATATATTGCAAAGGGAATTAAAGCAAACGCAAACTACCAGCACAAATATAGACTTGCGACACCTCTTGGAAGACCATTACTCGCGAAATGGGCAATTAAAATTGCGGCACAAGAAGGAGCGGACGCAATCGCGCATGGTTCAACAGGCAGAGGCAATGATCAAGTCCGCATAGAAGGCTCCGCGCTTGCCCTCAATCCGGATATCAAAATCATCGCGCCTATCCGTGAATGGAGTATGGGAAGACTTGAAGAACTCGAATACGCGAAGAAAAATAACATCCCCGTGCCACATACTGTAGATAAACCATACTCATATGATGAAAATATGTGGGGGACATCAGGTGAAGGTGGGGAAGTCGAAGATCCGGCAAAAATTCCTCCACTGGAAAAAATACTCATACTCAATAAGCTCCCGCAGGATGCCCCAGACAAACCTCAAACATTACAGTTGGAATTTGTAAAAGGTGTCCCAGTCGGCATAAACGGCAAACAGATGAAATTATCCGATCTTATAATGAAGCTTAATAAAATAGGTGGAGAGCATGGTGTCGGTACAAACATTCATATCGAAGATAGGCTGATCGGTCTCAAAATTCGTGATGTCTTTGAAGCTCCGGGCGCGGAGATAATTATAACAGCTCATGAAAAACTGGAGCATTATGTCTGTACGCGGACTGAGAATGAATTCAAAGCAATTGTGGACCAGAAATGGGCATATCTTTGCTACGGAGCACTTTGGTTTGATCCGCTGATGGATGATCTCAATGCGTTTATCGATAATGTAAATAGGAAGGTAACAGGCAAAGTAACGCTCCAATTATACAAAGGAGTCGTGCAAGTTGTGGCTATAGAGACGCCGAACACTATTTTTGATGAAAAACTCGCGACATTTATGGTCTCTGAAGGTATGAACCAAAATGCCGCACCCGGCTTTATCGAGCTCTATACATTACCTATGGTACTCGCGCAATACTCTGAAAGAAAAGCTCTTGTTTCAATCGGAAAGCGGGCCAACAAAGTAAAACTGCTTCCTTCAATCAAAGCACTGCATGCAATGAAATATAAGATATACGCGACATATAAAACACACAAATTCCTCAAAGCAAACAATATTGAATCCGTTCAGGTCCATAAGATATCAGAAAAAACATTAAAACCAAATCTTGCGGATTTGCTCAATGCCAACAGATTTGATCTTATTATCAATATTCCTATGGATAGGGAAGTTACACAAACTGACGGAAAAGTGATTCGTCAAAAAGCAGTCGAACACAATGTCAAACTGCTTACAAGTGTCCCGGTGGTACAGGAATTTATTAATAAACTTCAGGCAGCGAAAGTATAATATGAAACACAAGCTGGTAAAAAAGGTGTTAATGTGTGAACCCCGTTACTTTTCTTCACTTAACTATAGTATAAACCCATGGATGAAACCCGGAACTATTAATAATGATACGGCAATGCAGGACTGGCAACATATTGTAAACGCATATAAGAGTCAAGATATAGTAGTCGAAATAATTAAACAAAAACCGGGTGTACCTGATATGGTTTTTGCCACCGATCAGGGAATTGTAAAAGACAAGACAGTACTGATGAGTCGTTTCTGGTGCGAGGAAAGAAAAAATGAAACTATCTTTTATAAAGAATGGTTTGAGGAGAGAGGATATACCATAAAAACCCTTCCAAATAATACGTATTGGGAAGGTAATGGAGACTCTTTTTTTTGGCACGATAAACTTCTTATCGGGGTAGGATATCGGGCAAATCAGCAAACATGCGATAGCATAAGCAAATTATTAGACATTGAAGTAATACCGCTGGAAATTATTGACCCAAGATTTTATCACCTTGATCTTTGTTTCTTTCCCTTAAATCAGGAAACTGCATTTTATTATCCGCCAGCTTTTTCAGAAAAGAGTAGGGAAGTACTCAAAAAACTTATTCCTCACCTAATTACGTTTTCTCAAGAAGAAGCATATGGTTTTTGCGCCAATAGTGTCGTCACCGATCATCATGTCGTACACCAAAAAAATAATCCGACATTTAAAAAAACATTACAAGAACTCGGATATACATCAGTTGAAGTCGAAACAGGGGAGTTTCTCAAATCCGGCGGAGGTATCCACTGCCTTACCAATATCCTGGAAGAAGGATGGGAGAATTAATGCGAAATCATGAACATGAACTTCATGCTGAAATAGCCCGCAAAAAACTTCGACTGGCAGTCTTTGGTGCAGTTGATAAAAACGAACTCAATATCCTCGGTCCCGGACTAGAAAATATGTACCGACAACACGAAAAGGTACTTGTCCCAAAAAGTGTTACCAAATGGGCAAATAATCTGGGAAAAGAACCGACAGCTGCAAAAAAAGAATTCGTCATGACAATTTTTGAAAAAGATATAGAAATCGCTGAAAAATATAAAAAAGGCATAGATGTCGCCGGACAAATAATAACGTTATCGGATGTAAGACGGGAAGAATATGTAGAAATTATCAATCTCCAAAATCGAATGAGCAAACGACTAAAGACCTAATACTTTTCTGCCGTTTGTCGTCGCGACTTTAATTAACTCATCCATGTTGTAATATCTCGCGGCTTCAAATAAGAGATGAAAATCCTCCCACATATCCGCATTTGAATATGGTTTATAGATATCCGCAATATTATCATTGCCAATTGCCACAGTTATGCCGGCAGGGATAAGTTCATCAATGGGCGTGAGGGAATTATGAAATGGCATCATAATTTCCTCACGCCCATGATCTATCCATCCATATGGGCATGCCACCATCATGACATCTGCCTTTTTCATTTTTTTATAAATACGTTCACGGTCTTTTTTCTGCTGGGCTGCCACAGAAAGCCCATGCACACCCACAACTTTTCCCTGCAAACCATGTTCAATTGTTTTGTCAATCATAAGCTCTGTGTCTTTTTGGGTCGGGAGATTATATTGATCTACATGACTATGGATCATCTTGTTTTTTGCCTTGGCAGTCTCCATCAAAATATCGAAATGTTCCGCTTCACGACCCTTATCTTTTTCAGGAAGACCTCCGATAATATCCACAAAATCAGACGCAATGTCAAACCATTCCCTCGCCTTAGGATCAATCACACCATAATGCACTTGATTCATATAGACAATATCGATATCACTTTTATATTTCTCACGAATTTTTATGGCAGCCTTTATCGCTTTATCCTTGACCATATAATCAACATCTATAAATGACCCCAAAGCAGTAACACCTTGCTCCAGCATTCGTTCAATCGCGCGTGCCATACGATCATAAATATCATTAACAGTAGAATTCGTTTTTAACTCATCATTCAGATCCCATTTCTTTTGAAGCGTAGCGGAGATATACTTGTAGTTATCTTTATTGACGGAATACGCTCTGTCTATATGCGCATGGCAATTTGACCATCCACCGTTTTTCTTAATCTTCTCCAAAATCTCAGCTTTTAGATCAATATATTCGACTTTTTTCTTCATTTTTCTTTATCTCAGTATAACTTACAATAAATACATTTGCAATCAACATACAATCTATTATAATGATGGTGATGATGACACCTTTTTACGATCCGCTTAAGTCATATGAAGAAAATTTTAGCAAAGGACCGTTTGGCGCGTTTGCGGATGGGGAAGTGTATAGGCAGAAAGGTGAACCCACACGCGATTTTCTCGGAGAAAAAGTGTACCTGCCTTTCGGTATTCCCGCAGGCCCATTATTAAACGGAAACTATATTGATGCAGCCTTCGCAAAAGGTTTTGATCTCGCAGTATACAAGACAGTCAGATCCCGTAAATATCCATGCGCGCAGTGGCCCAATGTCCTAGCTATTCATACAGGAGACAAACTCACCCTTGAAGAGGCGCACAAAGGACTGATCGGAGATCAAAAGTATACACAACCAATAGCTATCACGAATTCTTTCGGCGTCCCATCCTTTGATCCTGATTTCTGGCAGGCTGACATGAAAAAAGTCATCCAAAATACAAAAAAAGGGCAGCTCGTCATAGGCAGTTTTCAAGGAACAATTAATAAAAACAGTTCAGCCGCCAGTTATATTCAGGACTTTGTGGATACCGCCAAACTCGTCAAAGAAACAGGCGCGAAAGTACTCGAAGTAAACCTAAGCTGCCCCAATGAAGGAACAAGTCATCTCTTATGTTTTGATAAGACAAGGACGCGGGATGTCGTCATCGCTATCAAAGAGGCGATAGGGGAGACACCGCTGATCATCAAAATTGCCTATTTTACAGAACAGCCCGAGCTTGAAAAACTCGTCGATCTGGTGGGCAAATATGTACAAGGAATTGCCGCGATTAATACGATTCCGGCAAAAATTATCAAGCGGGACGGTACACAGGCTCTTCCGGGAGAGGGGAGAGCGATAAGCGGTGTGTGCGGTGCGCCTATCAAATGGGCAGGAATTGATATGATAAAACGATTAAAAAAGATCCGGAATGAGAAAAATATGCAGTATAAACTTATCGGCGTCGGCGGCGTGACAACTCCGCGGGATTACGCGGAGTTTATACAAGCAGGCGCCGACGCCGTCATGTCTGCTACCGGCTCGATGTGGAATCCATACCTCGCCCGAGAGATAAAAAAAGACATAGTTCTATTGTGATACTGTTTGCACGATTGACTACTTTCTTTTTTCTCAGTAAGATAATACTCCTATGACAATTGATCCGCTTGACATGCCACTGACAAAAAGAGATGCCTTATATGGATTTGC
>CAZLSZ010000015.1:0-9008 GCA_964562445.1 uncultured Gammaproteobacteria bacterium | reverse complement strand
AGATTTGCTACTAAGGAAGACCTTAACAAGTTTGCAACAAAGGATGATCTCAAAAAATTCGCAACAAAAGAAGATTTAAAAGAATTTGCAACGAAAGAGGACTTAAAGAAATTTGCCACCAAAGAGGATCTAAAGAGTTTTGCTACCAAAGAAGACCTGAAGAGATTCGCTACCAAAGAGGAATTACATGAAACAGAAAAGCGACTGGAAGAAAATCTTGATAAAAAAATTGGTGAGAGAATTGCTGCAAGTCAGGAAGTATTCCGTAAAGAAATTGATTATAGGTTTGCTGTAATGATGGAGCACATGGATGATAGATTTCGGACATTTGAAAGCCGCATCATTACACTAATCGATCCTATACTTCGTGAAATCGAAACACGCCAGGAAGATAGACTACTCACCACCACACAATTGGCAGATCACGAAAATAGGATCACCAAACTGGAAAAAATACGAAGAAACAAATCTTGACATATGTGTCTAAACCAATTATGCTTTGAAACAAGTGAATTTTCAAACGCTTAAAAATAACTACATCAAAGGACTTCTTGAGACTGATGCCTTTATTATCAAAGGAATTGATGAAGAACCGTTCACCCTCCGAAGCGGAAATAAATCATATATGTTTTTGGATCACAGTAAACTCGGACAATCTCCCAGCGCCTATCGAGCATTCATTGATGTGCTCTCCGCGCTTATTACGGATATTTATGGCGAGCAAAAAATAACAGTATGCAATGTCGACTCCAAAATCAGTGCGCAAATGGTAGGATCGCTTGCCTATATCGCCAATTACCCGCAAATCATTTATAAATCCAAAGAACTGGTCGCGATCGAAAAGGGAACAAAATCCGCCCTCACAGGCAACTATGATTTAACGGATCAAATTGCTATAATTGACGATGTAGCAACTGGTGGGGATGGTACGGCAAAAGGAGTAGGGGACTTACTGAAAAAATCGTTCCCACATAATAAAGGTATCCGTATCTTTGTGGGTTTTGTCCGAGAAATCCAAGCCACAACATATCCGCTACATCATGTCGTGACGAGAACTGAGCTCATACAGCTCGTGTGGAAAGGGTTAACGGAAAAACAGCAGCAGGCAATAGAAAAAGAAACGGCAAAACAATAATATGGAATTTTATCAGAAACTGAAAGAAATCGTAAAAAAGAATAACTCTCTTGTGTGTGTAGGATTGGATTCTGAGCTTGAGAAGCTTCCATCCCATCTGAAGCAATCAGAATATCCACAGTTCCATTTCAACAAAGCAATCATTGACGCGACACACGATATCGTCAGCGTCTATAAACCCAATCCTGCATTTTATGAAGCGCGAGGCGCAAAGGGCTTGCATGAATTAAAGCTGACGTGCGATTACATCCATGGCATTTATCCCGAAATTCCCATCATTATCGATGCCAAGAGAGGAGACATAGGGAATACAAATCTGGGTTACGCGTCGTACGTATTTGATTTCCTCAGAGCAGACGCGATAACTGTCATGCCATATATGGGCATTGAAGCGCTCAGCGCATTTTTTGATCGAACGTCCAAAGGCGTTATTGTAGGATGCCATTCATCCAATCCCGGCGCCAAGGAATTTCAAGAGCAATTAATCCTTCCTCAACAATCTGCAAAAAATAAAAAGACAAAAGAACCGAAGCATCTTTATGAAATAGTCGCGGAAGAACTAATGAAACAGCAGGGTAAGAATCCTAACGCGATGATCTTTATGGGGGCAACATATCCCGAGCAGCTGGCAGAGATACGCAATATCGTCGGTGATATGACACTGCTTGTGCCCGGAGTGGGAGCACAGGGTGGAGAAATCAAGGCATTTGTCCGATATGGAAAAAACTCCAAAAATCAGGGTTTGATGATCAATGCGTCACGAAGCATTATCTTTGCATCAAGTAAAAAAGATTTTGCTATCAAAGCAAGACGCGCTGCACTTACACTCAGAGATGAAATCAATAAGTATAGATAATTATGAAAAACGAAGCTATCCAACTCCTTCAGAAAACAAACGCAATTTACATGGACAGCCATTTTGTCGGTACGTCAGGGAGACATATGGCCACATATATTAATAAAGATGCTCTTTATCCGCACGTCATCGAGACATCAAGAATGGGAGAATTATTTGCGAAAAAAAATAAAGATTTGGACATTGATGTCGTTGCTGCCCCTGCTTTGGGAGGGATCATTCTCTCCACATGGACCGCCTTTCATTTAACCAAAATGAAAGGAAAAGAGATACTCGGTATCTATACCGAAAAATCAGCAGATAAAACAGATCAGATACTTACGCGTGGTTACGATAAGTTTGTTAAAGACAAAAATATTCTGGTTATCGAAGATTTAGCAACAACAGGAGGATCCGTAAAAAAAGTTGTCAATAGGATAAGGACAGCAGGAGGCAATGTAGTAGCTGTATGTCTTATGGTCAATAAAAATGTCGATGAAATTACATCAGAGCTTATCGGCGCGCCCCTCAGCTGGCTTTCCGAACTCAAAACTGAGACATTTGAACCTGAAAACTGTCCACTCTGTAAGAAAGGAATTCCTATCGATACGCGAGTCGGCCACGGCAAAAAATTCCTCGAAGCACAGAAGAAGTAGTCCATTGTCATTGCGAGGAGTCTGCCAACCGGCAGACAGGAGCAATCTCTCATAATGCAAAGCTAACAACTGAAAACACCCTTGTCATTCTCCGCTACGACCGGGAATCTCTCTGGTTATTAATAACTCAAGACATAAAACACTATTCGTTTTTTTATATGTTGCGTTATTAGAGATTCCCATTTTCATGGGAATGACGAGGTGAGAAACATTTTTTTTGTACTCGCAATGGTATACCATTTCCCATTTGACAAGAGATCTCTTAAAACCGTACACTAAAACTATGATAAACGAAATAAAGAAACCTATCGCAATCATCCTCTTTGCCTTCCTCTGCCTCCTCGCATATACAAAACTATTCGGGCCCATTCCGTTCTCCGTCAATAGTGTCACAACAGAAAAAACAAATCTCTTTACGGTAGAAGGTACAGGTGAGGCAACCGCAATCCCTGATACGGCAATGGTCAATGTCGGTGTCTCCAAAAACTCCGCGACAGTTACACAAGCACAGGAACAGGTAAATACTATCATCAACCAGATTACATCGGATATCAAAAAGCTGGGTATTGAGGAAAAGGATATAAAAACAGTCAATTATTCCGTCAATCCTAATTATGATTATACGAGTGGATCACAAAAAATTAACGGGTATATGGTGAACGCGGATGTACAGGTAAAAATTAAGCCTGTAGAGAGAGCAAATCAGGTCATCGATATCGCTACTAAAGCAGGTGCAACAGATGTCGGCAATGTCCAATTTATCCTCAATGATGAAAAGAAAAAAGAACTTGAAGAGCAGGCGCGAAAAGAAGCAATAGCCGAAGCAAAAACCAAGGCAGAAAACCTTGCACAGTCTGCAGGCATACGTTTAGGAAGAATTGTAGACATCCAAGAAAGCGGATCACCATATTATCAGGCTCCTGTTGCAGCATATGGAGCAAAACAATTAGGTGGGGCAGGCGGAGAAATGATGGAGACACAGATTAACCCCGGAGAAAATAAAATTACCTCCAATGTTTCTATCTCCTACGAAACATTCTAAGTGGGAACTCTTACAATCTTTATAACTGCTACGATTTATAATACCCCCAATTATGACTATTTTTTCTCTTGTCAAAGATACACTCCGATCATACAGTAGCGATAATATCTCTGTCTGGGCTGCTTCCCTTGCGTATTTTACTGTTTTTTCACTTTCTCCATTGCTTCTTTTACTCACTTCTCTTGCCGGTATATTTTGGGGCGAACAGGCAGTCAAAGGAGAACTCTTCGGACAAATAAGAGGATTTGTCGGCAATGATGCAGCTTCACTCATGCAAAACGCTGTACGCAATACTACAAACCCATCAGGAAATATACTATCTACAATAATAGGAATCGGAACACTCCTTCTAGGAGCGACAGGCATCTTCGGACAGTTGCAGCAGTCTCTTAATGCAATATGGCATGTAAAAGCTAGTCCCAAGGCAGGGATAAAAACAATGATTAAGGATAGAATTATTTCTTTTTCTATGCTTCTTATCATTGCCTTTCTCATCGCGATTTCAGTAGGGATCAGCTTTATTACCAACGCGGCAACAAACTACATGAATACTTTCTTGAGTATCCCACTCCCTGTGCTTGATGGTATCAATCTCGTTATTTCATTTATCTTGCTGACGTTATTATTTGGCGCGATGTTCAAAATATTGCCTGATATCAATATCTCCTTTCAAACTGTCCTTCCGGGAGCAGTCGTAACATCTCTCTTATTTGTCATCGGGAAGTTTCTCATCGGCTGGTATATCGGACGAAGCGCATATACATCCACATACGGCGCGGCAGGAGCAGTGATGATCCTACTTGTCTGGGTATATTATTCTGTCCAGCTATTATTTATCGGGAGTGAATTTACCAAAGCATACGCTCGGTATAAAGGTGTGAAGATTACCCCTTCACGAAATGCTGTATCAACTGATGATACAAAATTAACTGCCAAACCAAAAAAGAAATAATTTTCTCTTCCTGTTATAATCGTTTGTATGAGCCGCAGTTGGGATCAGGTGATTGTCGGAATTGGCGTTATCCTCGTAAATAACGAAGGGAAAATCCTCATCGGCAAACGCAACGCAAATCATGCCAATAAATATTCCATTTTCGGCGGCGCGCTGGAGATGGGAGAGACATTTGAAGAATGTGCCATACGCGAAGCGAAAGAAGAAACGAATCTCGATATTAAAAACCCCAAAGTTATCGGAATTACCAACAATCTTGAAACATTCAAAGAGGATGGCGTGCATACGATATCAGTTATTTTAGTAGCGACGGAATTTTCAGGAGAGCTCAAAAATATGGAACCGAAAAAATGTGAAGGATGGGGTTGGTATGATCCCGATAAACTCCCCCAGCCGCACTTCGACGCCTCCAGAATGGGAATAGAATGCTATTTGAAGAAAAAGTTTTATACAAACTAACTTGTCATTGCGAGCCGCGTTTGACGCGGCGTGGCAATCTACATTCTATTATTTTCGGCCTGATCGGGAATCTTTCTTGTCATTGCGAGCCGCGTTTGACGCGGCGAAGCAATCTCATATAACGTAAAACATAAAACTAAGAACTGAAAACACCCTTGTCATTCTGGCTCTGTCCAGAATCAGGCTATGGAGCCTGTTATACGGGCATATATATGAGATCGCCACGCCGAGCTCGGCTCGCGATGACATAATAATATTACTCTTTATTCCCACTATGAAATGCCTTGTGCACATCCCGCAGCTGCTTATTGGTCACATGCGTATAAATTTGTGTCGTCGCGATATTTTTGTGCCCGAGCATTTCCTGCACAGAGCGGATATCAGCGCCATTCGTGAGGAGATCTGTCGCGAACGAATGGCGCATCGTATGCACCGTCGCATCGACAGGAAGCCGTGCTTCCGTCACATATTTCTTCACAATACGCTCAATTGAGCGCACTGTCAGGCGCATCTTTTCGCCTTCATCCGCTTCACTTTTATCCTTGGCGTACCGGATAAAAAGCGGTTTGTAGACATCACTACGGGCATCCATATACCGCTGTATCCATTCGGCCGCGCGATCGGAAATAAAGACCACTCTCGCGCGGCCTCCCTTCCCGACGACACCAAATTCACGCCGCTCAATATTGATTTGCTCATGATTTAATTTTACGAGCTCGGAAACGCGCAGACCTGTCGAAAACAGTAACTCCATGATAGCACGATCACGTATCCCAGCCTCCTTGGAAGTATCAGGCATAGTGACGAGACGGTCCACCTGCTCACGCTCCAAAAACTTCAGACTTCGACTCTCCGTCTTGGGTAGGTCGATCTTTGACGGCTCAAGTGTCTTAATATCATTTTTTGTGAGAAAACGCAGAAATGACCTGAGCGCAATGACATAATAATTCTGCGTCACTTTCTTGAGCGTTTTGCCCTTGTCATCAGTCTTTCTTGATAAATATACTCTGTATTTCCGCACTGTCGTGAGATCCAATTTATGCAAAATATCCAATGGAGGCCTGCCCGCCACAATATGCGAAGCATTTTGGGCGGGGGAAGGGTGATTATCCTGCGCCCATTGGGCAAATACTTCTAAATAATGCCGATAATCCCGAATGGTTAGCTTGGAGCAGCCTTTTTCAATCTCCATATATTCAAGGAAATTATTTATTTGTGTCGATAGAGCAGTGGTATCCATAAATAGGGAAGTACTAAAATTATTGTACGACATAAGAGACACAATTGTCCAATTATAGTATGTCGGATTCTGGACAAGCCAGAATGACTAAAGTTTGCTACTATGTATATATGTGGACGGAAAAATATAAAGAAGAACTTACATATATCGACAACTATTGGGAGAAGATCATCTACAAGCCCTCACATTTAAAACTCAAATACAAACTTCCCAAGCTATTTTATTCAGTGCCATATATGAATACTATCCCGTCGAGGAGGGGAGTGGACAACAAGCATATTGGGCCGACATCCGTCAAACTCCCCTATTACTTTTTTGTGCCGAATGATAACAAATTTATCTATGTATTTTATTGGGACAGTTTTTTTATGTTCCGGGGACTGATGGGCACAAAAAGACAATGGCTCATGCGTGAAATGGTAGAAAATTTTCTCTATCTTTTCACAAGATATAATGTCATTCCCAACTTCAGCGCGCCGGCGGCATTTGGACGTACACAGCCTCCATTTCTCTCATCAATGATCATGGATACGTATGAGAACAAGCATAGCCCGCTGCATCCAATGCATTATCCCAAACGTAGATGGCTTAAAAGAGCTATTGCAATTGCAAAAAGGGAGTACGAGTTAGTTTGGATTGACAAGCAAAACGCGTATAACCATCATGTGGACGGCTATGGATTAGCGCGTTACGGAGATCGTGATATCGGCTATTCACAGTCGTCTGAGATAGAATCAGGCTGGGATATGACTTCAAGGTTCTATAATAGATGTGACCATTTCCTGCCTATTGACCTCAACGCGTATCTCTATAAATATGAAACTGACTTTGCGCACGCATCTGAACTATTGGACGAAAAAAATGAGGCCAAAAAATGGCTAGACAAGGCAAAACGCCGTAAAGATGAAATAAACAAGTATATGTGGGATGAAAAAGAAGGCTTTTTTTATGATTACGGCTATGCGTATAATCGCATCAGCTCATTTCTTTCACTCGCATCCTTTACCCCGTTATGGGCAGGAATAGCCTCGTATGAGCAAGCAAAACGCGCTGTTTTGAAGCTAGATACGTTTGAAACTGAATATGGACTTACCATAACCGCAAAAGAATCGCTTGCGCACAAAGTTGATTTATCCACGATCGAAGAACGATATCACCCTGCTATTAATCAAATTATTACGCCCAAACAATGGGATTATCCCAATATATGGGCTCCTATGGAATACCTGACGGTCATAGGACTTCTTCGGTATGGCTTTATAGATGACGCAAAACGTATCATGACCAAATCCGTCACCGCCCACAGTAATGCGTATCAGAGACACCATACATTCTTTGAAAAATTAAACGGTATTACCGGTGATACAGGCGCCGGAGCGTTATATATAGATCAACAAGGATTCGGATGGACCAATGCCGTTTTCTATCGATACATCCAGATCCTTGATGCGATAGAAAACGGCACCCAAATCTATAAAAATCCGGACGCTAAAGCCCCACCATACGATTTGGCCATATCCAACTGATCAATTCATCAATTCAAAAAAAATAGGCCCCTCAAATCGCATTCTACGGCGTTTAAGGCTAAATTTATCCACTTTTTATCACACTTTAGCCTCAAATAACATAAAACTGAAAACTAATAACACCGGGTGTTAAAAATTGAGTTTTTAGTTCTTAATTGTATGAAAACTCCCATCCCTACCGCAAAATGACCGGAGAAGTCAACATTTCACAAAAAAATCGAGGCTATTTGAGGCTAAATTTTGCCATTTTGAGCGTGAAAATAGGCAGAAGCATGCCTGAAAACATGCAAAAAATTGCTGAATTTAGACATGTTTAAACAGGCGATAAAATACGACAGCGGTAAAATCAACATAAACATGCACAAAAATACTGCATAATAAACAAAAAGTAACAAATACAATAATGAGCTCCTCCCCTCAAAATCTAGCCTCACCATGTCGTAAAAGTTATATTGTGCGACATAAATTAAATACACTTCTCAGGTTGTATATAAAGACATAAAAAAAAATTTTCTCTTTAGGTAGTCGAAGAGACATAGATGCGTATACATCACAACACAAATATATCTGTTCTCAGTTTTTTGTTCTACGTTCATTGTTAATTTGGGGCGCCTAAGGGTCCTTCCCGGGGATATCGAAAAGAGCCATTTCGCTGTCTGTGAAAACCCTTAGCAGTATAGTGCAGGGTGTGCTCTCCCCGAGTAGGAAAAACAGGTAAAATATATACCTTATAGTAGTCCTATAATTATCAATAAATTAGGCCGTTAAATCAATCTAAATTGCTATTTTTAGCCTCAATATTTCCCGAAAAGTGTTTTCGTATTTTTTTCATTTTAACCATCTTTGTCATTGCGAAACTCAATTCGCTTACCCTGCGCTAGCCGAAGGAGCCTGCGCTGAGTCTGCTGAAGTGTCATTGCGAGCGTAGCGAAGCAATCTATATTATTATTATTATCAGATAAACTAAAATAGAGATTGCTTCGTCTCCTGCAAAGCAGGATCCTCGCAATGACATACCTTCAGTATGCAATTGTATGTATTTCATCACATAAAAATATGTATCAAACTATATCATTTGAGGCTGTGAAAAGTCAATTCCGTGAAAAGTTATCCACATTACTCTATCAAACTATATCACATATTATAGGCCTATAATTATTCCC
>CAZLSZ010000014.1:0-27858 GCA_964562445.1 uncultured Gammaproteobacteria bacterium | reverse complement strand
CTGTAGACGAGGCGGCCTTCGGCCTACGGGAGTGCAAATCTCTCATCCAGCACCAAGAGTAGAAATCTATATGCATAAGCCTTCAACTTCAAATGGGGGCTGCTTGTCTGAATATCCTCATTTTTTTCTCTAGTCCCAATGTGCAAAGCTATTTTATACCAAGTGTGAAAATCATTTATTTGACAAAGGAACGATGAGCAGTATAATGCTCTTTTATGAAAGAGCGTGTATCCAGAAGAAATTTTTTGAGAATGTCCGGAGGAATTGCAGCCGGAGTTGTCGTGGAAGAAATAACTGTCCCTGTAAAGCAACAACTGGAGAGGGGTGTTTCTTCCATCACCGGACATCCTACTGGTAATGCACAGTTTGATAAATCTGCCGTTGATCGAGAAATTCCGTCTGAAGAAAAAATAATCCATACTGTTGTACCTCCCGTTATTGAAGAACCTATTTTTAGAGGAGCTCCTTCGTATGTACTTAATACGTTTGAGAAAAGTGAAACTCCTCTCAAAGATGTTATGACAGGAACAGGAGGAATAGGATTGACGAGAAAAGAAGTACTTACCGGTGGAGTTATGGCTTTAGTATTTGCGGGGTTGCATAATAAAACAGAAGAAGAATTTGATAGAAAAACTATTCCCGTGAGTCAATTTTTATTAGGCGCTGAGACATGGTATTTGCAGCGCAAAGCGGGACTTCCGAGCGCAATGGTAGCGCATGGGTGGAATAATTATAAATATCTGCAAAAGTGAGAAGAAAAACCAAAACCTGCTATAAAGTAGCAGGCTTATGGTTAGAGTAATTGATAAGTCCAGTGCTCTTATGATATGGGATTGGAAGCTGTTTTCCCAGAGACAACAATTAGGAAGGCCGCTTATCAAACCACGGTCTGATAAAGATCCACCTCATCTTCTGCAAAGTGGAATAAACTACTTTACAAAATACCTCAGGAAAAATGAAATTGTAGAGAAAAAATGACTCCCAATTCCAATACCAAAGAGCATGGATAGTATATTGCGGATTGCGTGAAAAGTCAAGATGTTTTCATGAAATCATGCACAATTCTAACAATTAGCTATAGGAGGTTTAGAAGCCGAGAATACGCATTGCGTTATACATCAAGATCCCCAGAATTTGAGAGAGAGAAAAAGGTCCGATGGGAAAGTACAATAAAAACATCAGCAAGAAAAGCCCCAAACCGCTATTCCCAATCGCAAGATATCTATCCGCAATATTTTCAGGTAAAAGTAACGCGAAAATTTTTGAACCATCCAAAGGAGGGATAGGAAGAAGATTTAATATAGCCAGAAGAATGTTCCATTGGATAATTGTTTTCATGATAAACCCTCCCAATCCGCTTGCGGCAATTTCAGCTAAATCCATACCCGGAAAAAGTATATGTGTTATGCCTGCGGCGCTTATCGCAAGAAGTATATTTGTTGCTGGACCTGCGAATGATACTAACGCGAGGTCTTTGAGTCCATCGCGAAGGTTAAATGGATCAACAGGGACAGGTTTGGCACCGCCAAAGATAAAATTGCCTGCAGAGCCGATATATACCATAAGCGGTACCAAAATAGACATAAATGGATCAATATGAGGTTTGGGATTGAGGGTGATTCTTCCCAGCAATTTTGCAGTAGGATCTCCCAGTCTATATGCCATAAGTCCGTGGGCGATCTCATGCAAAATAGATGAAAAGAGCAGAACAATAATACTCAAAATGATAAAAAGGATTTCCATATCGTACTTAGAGCTTGAGATACGCTCTCTAATATGCTATTATAACGCATATGGCAATGAAATGCATGAGCTGCGGTAAAGGAGTTATGTATGGGCACAATGTGTCTCACTCCAAACGCAGAACCCGAAAAATATTTAAACCGAATCTTCATAGTGCTCGTGTCGAAACCACGACGGGTTTTGTGCGTCTGAAATTATGCACAAAGTGTCTCCGATTGGTAAAGAAAGTTCCTTCTGAAGAACAATTGAAAGAGGTTATTGACACCGAAACACCACAAGCTACAGTATAATCTTCTTCATATTATCCAATATCCAATAGAAAGAATTTGTCATTGTGATCCGCCAGCTGGCGGAGTGGTAATCTCACATGAAGTATTCTTTTAGTAGGGTATATATTGATTCCTTGGTGTTATGTCGTTTGAGATTGCTTCGCCTCTTCCTTGAAGAGGCTCGCAATGACGAAGGGAGATCCCCGATCAGAGTCGGGGATGACATACATAGTTTGTTTTAACAATCGACAAATTGAATCAGTTTGCGTCAAACGCGGCTGGCAATGACATATTTAATAAATTTTTTCCACAAACTCCTTCAATTCTGGGTAGCCATTGATAAAATCCTTTTTATCTACAGGTGATTTCCCTTCCATTTGCAATTTGTCATCAGGGAGTAATTTTATCCGTACTTCTTTATTTTGTACTTTCGTACTCGTCCATACACCCGGCCATGGATAATACGCGTGTATCATCGCGGCAATCTGCTGTTTTTCGGGCAGATGCTGCATATCTAGATACCCATCCCGTTTGGTGATTGTTTTTGTAAACGTCGCAGCTGTATCATCTTGCGGAGTAGGTATGCTTTTCCCTTCAAGATATTCCGTAATCACTTCAGGCAACTCTTCCGCTGCTTTCGCAAACATTCCCCGCATGAGAGAGTTGAAGGTATCTCCTTTTTTGATCGGGTAGGGAATTTGTTTGAGTATCGGGCCGTGATCGACTTGTGCATCCATTAGGAGATAGGTGATACCCGTTTCTTTTTCCCGACTTAATAGCGTGGTCTGGATAGGTGTGGGGCCTCTGAATTTCGGCAGTAGTGACGGATGGATATTGATTGCTCCATGTTTGGGGAGTGTGAGAATATGCTCTGGAATAATTTTTCCATACGATGCGACGACAAAAAGGTCAATTCCGACTTTGTTTATTTCCCGCGCAACAGTATCATCGAGTTTTTCAGGCTGTAATACCGATATATTGTATTTTTGGGCAGTTATTTTGACGGGAGGAGGCGTAATAAGTTGTTTTCTTCCCGTAGGTTTGTCAGGTGTAGTAATTACCAATGAAACAGTAAAATGATTTACCAGAGCATCCAGAACAGGAGTAACTTCCTGCGGAGTGCCGAAAAAAGCGATATTCATAGGTTCATTATATCCCAATTTCTTCAAATTCGAGTTCTCCTTTGGAATTTGTCATGGAGTGATAGAGCTGCCCGTTTTGCTCCAATACACGTTTTGGGAAAAGGATTCCATGGAGGTGGTCCACTTCATGCTGGATGATGGTAGCCAGAAAGCCATCAAATGTCTTTTTATGGGGTTTTCCATGTTCATCCTGATAGGAGAGTACCACGCCGTGTTTGCGTGTCACTACGCCCCATACGTCTTTCAGAGAGAGACATCCTTCGAGTTGGACACTTGCTTCATGTTTTACTTTTTTAACAGGATTTGGCGCATCAAATCGTTCCTCAATGACAGGATTAATAAACGTAAGTATCGGGGATTGGGGCGATTCGCGAACGATAAAGATTTGTACGGATTTGTTTACCTGCGGGGCGGCCAGACCGACTCCTTCGGGATCTTTTGCTTTTATAAGAGTGTCTTCCATTTCAGAAAGCAGCTTTTTAATTGATTTATCTACTTTTTCCACAGATGCTGCTTCTTTATTGAGCACGTCATGAGGTGCTTGTACGATCTTTATCATAGGTAACAATTGTATCGTCTCAAGGCTAAAAAGGCAAGTCTTTTATTTCTTCCATGCAGCCAAACTGTCGTTTACTTCTTTATTATCAGTTGAGATATTCTTTACATAATATTCATACGTCTCAATTGCTTTTTTATTACGTTCTTCATTGATGACATTGCCGTTTTTATCAATTGCTGTCTGTCGATAATAGAGCCCTAAGGCGACATACACATCAGGATAGCCCGGACGTAGTGTGAGTGTATTTTCAAGTAATGTAATTGCTTTTTCTATTTCTCCTGTTTGGCCGTACATAACACCTTGATTGTACGCGATTTTGGCATCATTCGGGGCTAACTCTTTTGCTTTATCAATTGCCTGTAATGCTTTGGTAAAGTATATGTATTGATTTTGTGTATCTGCTGATGCAAGGGTATAAAATAATCGTACACGATTTTTCCAGTACGAAACATTATTGGGGTTTTCGGCTACCACTTCATCACTCAATGAAACAGCTCTCCTCAAAAAAGTATTGGCGTTTTGGGTATCTTTTTGGGCATAGAGAGTAGCTACATTTGCGGCGAGATTGATGGCGAGCTCATCTTTATAGACATTTTCTGACGGCATCGTTTTTACCGCGCTATCCAAATACTCATATGCTTTTCCGAATTCACCTGTTTTATTTAAGTTATTACCGTATGCGTATGCTATGTCAGCAGTGCGATAGATGAGCAGTCCGATGTTCATCCAAAGCGCGAAAATAATAAACGCGGAAATAAGTATCCATTGTACGGACGAAATATTATTTGTTTTCGCAGTATCGCTAAATGCATACACAATTTTCTTTTTTTCATGAATCATATTTCCCAGCATAAAGATAAAAATAGGAATAAGGAACATACAGAGATTAATGATAACCACGGAAAAACCGAAAAAGTTGGTAATTAATATGGTCACAAATGCTGACAGAAGACCTGTTATGAGAATGATATTTTTTTCTTCCGTTCCTACATCATGATTCCTTTGCGTATTTACGGTCTTAATGATACGTTTGGTTGTATGGAACAAAAATAAACCGATAAATGCGAGGTAACTTCCCAAACCTAAAATACCGGTGGTTGTTAAGTAATTGAGATATTCATTATGTGCTTTATTGTAAAGATAATCCCATTCGGAGGTAAGATTGTGTCCGACCGGTTTGTATTTATAATACGCGAAGGCAAAGGTTTCAACTCCTGTCCCGATGATAGGATGCTGCTTCCATGCATTAATTGCTCCTTCCCATACGAGGAGACGTATCTTTCCTGAGTCGGTAATTTCCGTTAGTGATTTGTATGGAGATGCACTTACCGGCGCTCCTGACAGCGAGAGTTCCGGTTGCTTTTGTTGTACGGGGCTCATAATACTCGGAAGCGTATATTTGGTGAAATTTCCTAACGGGCCTCCAAATATAAACGTACAGAAAAGAAAAATTATATTAAGAAGAACCACGGCTTTGAGAAAAAGCTTTTTGGTGATTAATTTTTTGTGTACCTGACGTATATAAATAAGCAGCCAAAAAAGAACATTGCCGATCCAGAATCCCAGAAAGCCCGCGCGGGTATTGGTAAATAATAAATTGATATAGAAGAACGCAGCCAAAGAAAGGTATATCCACATATATTTTTTTGAGGAGATGAGGGAAAAGGACATGGTTATCGGGATGAGCAGCGCTAATATCGCGGCAAACCATGCAGGCTGTCCGAGGGTAGAAAATGTCCTGATTGTCGGCTTGAAGGCATCCGTCCAGCATGTCGTGTCCAATTGTCCGCGAAAGAGCATACACGTCGGGTCGTAACCGAAATGAGAAGGAAATCCCCATAAGCCCGTGAGCAGTCCGGAGACTAGGAGTACTTTCAGGCTATTAAATACGTGTTGTACTGTCAGGTTGGAGACAAACGCGTAAAACAGCATAATATAGCAGATTATGGAAAGCAGACCGCCGTTAAATCGGGAATAATATCCCCACCAAGACGTGCCGGGATCCATACTGAAAATAGTTGAGATGATATGCGCTCCGAGAAAAATCATGATTGGGATATCCAGTGGTGTGCGTTGGATAGATATTTTTTTCTCCAATACCATTTTGATACCCCACGTAGCAAAAATGACAGCTGATATACCAAAGGTGAACCACATTTTATTGAGTTCAAACAGTTCGGATGTATCTCCTGAAAAAATGAGAGGAACGAGTAAAAAAAGAGAATAGAAAGAATACGCAATTATTTTTTTGCAAATTTCTTTATATTTCATTTATTTATTGTATCATCATTGGTGAAACACAGACAATAGGGGCAGGAGTGTTTGTCCGAGCGGGGCTCGGAATGTAATGGAAATTGGACACTGGAAGATGAAGGAGCGTGATTCGTGACTCGTGAGTTTACAATGCCTCATCAAATTGATAGAATAGCTTCAGTTTTTGGTATGAAGATATCTCCATTTAATAAGTTCTTTTCTCTTTTTTCTCATGACATCGGTATTGATCTCGGTACTGCAAATACGCTTGTTTTTGTGAAAGAAAAGGGAATTGTGATCCGTGAACCTTCAGTAGTCGCGCGGCATAAGAAAACGAAGCGTGTGATTGCTATCGGTAGTGATGCCAAAAAAATGCTCGGCAAAACTCCTGCCTCCATTGTAACTATACGACCGCTGCGAGGTGGCGTAATCGCGGATTTTGATGCAACTGAGGCAATGATTTCTCATTACATCAAGCAAGTGCACGAGATGGGAAGTTTTCTTCCCAGACTTCTTGCCCGGCCCAAAGTAGTTATCGGTATACCGTCTGCTGTGACTGAAGTAGAGCGGCGAGCGGTATGGGAAGCAGCGCTTTCTTCGGGCGCGCGGGAAGCGTATTTGATAGAAGAACCCATGGCTGCCGCGATCGGTGAGGGGATTTCTATATTTCAGTCCAAGGGAGCGATGGTCATTGATATCGGCGGTGGGACTACCGAAATTGCCGTTATTTCTCTTGGGGGCATCGTCGTCGGACGGTCGCTGAAACTTGCGGGGGACGATATGGACCAGGCAATTCTGCATTACATCCGTTTGCGGCATGGACTTTTGCTCGGAGATAAAACCGCGGAGGAAATAAAGAAGAAAATAGGAAGTGCGTACGCAAAAAAACAAAAAGTAAAGACCGGGATAAAACCGTCTGAAAAAACTCCTGAACAGCTTGCTGAAGAAAAAGCAGAGAAGGCAGAAAAACTGATGATTGTGCGGGGGCGGGATATCGAGACAGGGCTTCCGAAGAGTTTGAAGATTACGGAATCCGAAATACGCGAAGCATTATCTCCAATTTTTACCCAAATTGTGCAGGGTGTTGCTGGTGTGTTGGAGGAAACACCACCCGAACTCCTTCCTGATATTCTTGAACAGGGAATTTTACTCACGGGAGGAGGGGCAAAAATACCCGGTGTAGATATGCTCTTGGTCGAACGAATTCATATGCCTGTTGTTGTGTCTCATGATTCCCTTACCTCAGTTGCCCGCGGCACCGGCAAAGTGCTGGAAGATGAGTCGCTCTTAGAGCGGGTCAAAGTCATCGGCGGGTTAAAATAACATCTTTGAGGCGCGGCCTATTTAATCATTTCCCATGTCAGCTCAAACCATGAACGCATTGTCTGGGCAATCTGCGGATGGTGAATGAGGATGCCGATGAGGGGCTCATCTTTTTTATAATGGATAATCGCTACTTTGTCTCCATAGATATCAATTTCATGTTGAAACGGATATTGTTTGGCATCTACTGTTTTAACTGTTTTGTATGACGCGATATTTTTTGCCAAATATTCTTTGCTAGCGGCTCCGGAATCCATGATGATTTTGGCGTGAATTTTTTGTTTTACCCGTTTATTGACGTATACATTATTAAGCCATGTATAGAGGTCCGGCTCAACCACGGATGCCTGCAATAATGCCGAGATGGGTTTTTGCTCCTTGAGCGTGTCCAGATATATCTCTTTCAGCCCTGCAGCGCCTTCATAGATTTGCACAACAGGTTTTTCGGTAGAATGTGCGTAGTTGAGCGCCATGCCCGGTAACAGTGCCGTGAGTGCCGCGTTTGCTTCATCAATTTGTTTTGCCTTCTCGTCGGCAAGTTCTTTGAGTCGAGTAGGGGATTCAGGTTTGGCATGAAGTTTTTTGTGTATGTCCCGCATGGTGACCAATCCTTTGCCTTGGAGTGTTTGCAATGCTTTATATACCGTAGGGCGCTTGCGTTTTGTCCGAATAATTAGTGTGCTCACCGGCACTTCTCCCAGGGTAAGCAGGTGTTCATAGAGGATGCTTTCGGTTTCGCTGAGGCCGAGAGTGTGTAGAAAGTTGGGTGACATACTCATGTGTAGAGTATACTTCGCAAGCTTAATTTTGTCAATAGATTTGTCATAATAAAGTGACAAATTATATGAGCTGATTATATTTAGCATCAATAAAATAATTGAAATGTTATTACGTTAAAGATATAGTATTGTTACTCGTTCTTGACATATTTTATGATATGATTATACTATGGACATTATGAATGAATCATTTAGACCGATGCCTGAACAACAGGGGCCGAAAAAATTTGAAGGGTTTGCCGGACTTGTTGCCAGACAACAAGAGCGATTACTCAATACACCGGAAATGGCTGGAGTCCGTGACTGGTATAAAGAACGAGCAGCCAGACTTCCTGAGATGGAAGTAACAGATACTGCACTTACCGGTAAAGGCGGTTGGGGACATGAAATGACGCCTGAGGGGAATGTAGATCGTGTGAAGGGAGCATTTTTTGAGATTCCCGGACAGCAAATTACTATTACCAAGTCTGACGGTTCAACAATGGGTTGGAATCAGCCGGGAATTGTCCAGAAAGAGACATCCATTACGTTACCGTCTCCTTATGGTGAAATGACGCTGGACGCGAGTGGCTTTGTGGGCATTCTGCAGGATATGGAAGGAAAAGTACTTCTTACGGTAGGGCAGGAGCCTCTGGCAAATACGGATAAAAAAGCACTTGCCCGAACGCCATTTCAGACATCAGCCGCGAAATTACAGGCATTGATGGAGGGGGACACCTCCAAAGACCCCAATCTCGCGGGAGTTCTCGAAAAAGTTGGTGGAGGAAGACCAGTTTCGGAACTGTTTGCAGCAGGCGATGTTGATACATTCCCGCTTGCTCCTGCTGACCCAAATAGAATCGCAGCAACCAATATCGGGTTTAGTATGAAAGTACAAGATTCGGAAATCGCAAAAGCGCTGGAAGCGGACGGTGCAAACAGATGGTGTACCCGCGAAGAAGCAAAAGCACTGACGAAGACGGGACTTGTAAACGGACACACTGCCGCTGCATTATTAGCAGTATAGTCTTGCCTCAATCGGACAAAGGGGTTACAATAAGCCTTATGAAGCAAGCTAAAAATGTCTTTCCGATTTTTTCTCTTCTATTTTTGCTTACGCTCATCCTTCTCTTCTTTTCTCAAAATACCTTATTATCTCCTCTCCAAAATATTACCTTGCCGATACAAAAATGGACGTTTTCCTCATTTAATCCCCAACAAATTGTCCAAAAAGATGTACATGCACTTAAAGAAGAGAATGACCGTCTTCGGGTGCAATTGGCGAAATTGCAGGAAATTGAGAGAGACAATAAAGCGCTGCATGACCAATTTGCTCAGACGACACCTGCTCATAAGAATCTTCTCCCCGCGGACATCATCGGTGTACAAGAAAATAAAATGATGGTTGATAAAGGGAGTGAATCGGGGATACGGGAAGGAGATATTGCTATCGTGAAAGATAATGTTATCGGTATTATTTCCAAAGTTTCCCCTAAGGTATCCGTGATTACGCTTATTACGGATCCGTCAACGTCATTTACGGCTATCGCATCCAAAACAAAAGCAATAGGGGTCGTAAAAGCGCAGGGGACGGGGAAGATTATTTTTGATAACGTGGTGCTTTCTGAAAAACTGGAAAAAAATGATATCGTGATGACCAAAGGAGATGTCGGAGAAAACGGGAAAGGTATCCCTCCGGGGTTTGTCGTCGGAGAAATCGCGTCAGTAAAGAAAAAGGACAGTAATTTATTTCAACAGGCAGAACTCCATAGTCTTATCAATTTTGCTCAACTGCGTATAGTATTTATTATCAAAGACTAGGAATGTTTTTTTTCATTATATTTTTATTACTTTTGGGGATAGTATTGGAGGGCTCCGTGACAGTACTGCCGCTTGGTATGCTTAGCCTTCTTTTCTTGGTTATTTTCGGCTATGGCAAACAAGCATTATTTGCGGCCTTCATCGCGGGTATTTTGCTGGATGTGTTTTTGCTCCGTATGTCCGGGCTATCCGGTACTTTTTTCATCATGTTTGTTTTTGTTATGATACTGTATCAACGGAAGTTTGAAATAAATTCGTATCAATTTGTATTGTTTTCTTCGTTTTTTGGTTCGCTCATATACTTGTACCTCTTTGATACGCGGTATAGTTTTCTTTTTGCCATGATATCCTCACTTGTTTCGATTATCCTCTACAGTATTTTGCGAAGGCTCTATCCATTGCTCCAAAAGCATAAAAGTTTGCATTATACATTATGAGGAGAAGACAATCGCAAGGCCCGGCATTTGCGGATCATATCAAAACCGAAAAAATAAAACATCGTACGTATGAAGAAGATCTTCCTCTATTGCATATGCGTACATTTTTTCTCCCGTTATTGATGATCATTTTAGGCTGTATCCTCTTTATCAATCTCTTTTCTGTTCAAATTATTTCAGGTAGATATTATGCCGGACTTGCCGATTCCAATCGTATCCGGACGCAGATAATTCACGCGCCTCGCGGTATCATTTTTGATAGAAATGGTAAACCGCTTGTCTATAACGCTCCAGGATTCAGGAAACTTGAGAATTGTCAGACAAAAGAATCTTCTTCGTGTAAATCGACATATCTGAGTAAAGAACAGGCACTTTCGATGATTGCCAAGGGTGCCAAAAATATCGAAGTATATTCAATGCGGGAATATCCCTATAAAGAAGCTGTAAGTCATGTGGTGGGATATATAGGGCAAATATCCGCCGAAGAATTATCGACAGAGAAATTTGCGGATTATGCGGGCTCGGATTGGGTAGGCAAAAGTGGTATCGAAGCAGAATATGAAGGCGTTCTCAAAGGGATAGATGGTAAGGAGCTTATTGAGGTGGATGCTTTTGGTAAAAAGATGCGATCGCTTGGGCAGACAGATCCGATTGCCGGTCAGGATGTGTACCTCACCATTGATATCGATCTCCAGCAGGCTGTATATAAAGCAGCATCAGAGGTAAAGAAAGGCGCTATCGTCGTATCAAAACCTACGGGTGAAATTCTCGCCATGGTTTCCAAGCCGTCGTATGATCCCAATCTGTTTACGCTTGATAAAACGTATAAGCCTGCAACAGAAAGCGGCTATACGTCAGTAGAAAAGATTCTTACGGATGGTGACGGACAGCCGCTTCTCAATAGACCTATCGAGGGGACATATCCTCCGGGCTCGACATTTAAAATAATAACATCTGCCGCGGGTTTGGAAGATAAAGTAATTGATAAAAATTTCAAAATGGTTGATACGGGTATTATCGAAGTTGGAGAATTTTCGTTCGCGAATTGGTTTTATACGCAGTATGGCAAGAAAGAACCAGGCGAAATGGATGTGCGACGAGCGCTCGCTAGATCAAATGATATTTTCTTTTATAAGTTGGCTGATATGGTGACGATGCCCAGATTATCTGCGATGGCAAAATTATTTGGCGTAGGAAGTACGTCAGGAATTGATTTAGGCAATGAAGCCAAAGGAATTTTGCCATCGCAGGAATGGAAGAAAAAAAATATAGGCGAGGATTGGTACCTTGGGGACACATATCATTATGGCATCGGACAGGGGTATTTACTCGCTACCCCATTACAAGTTAATGAGTGGGGAGAAGTTATCGCCAATGGCGGCACATTATATAAGCCGCATCTCTTGCGTGACAAACCTGCGGAAGTTACCAATAAGGATTTTTTGTCTGATGAGACGATTTCATTGGTCAGAGACGGGATGGTGCAAAGTTGTAGCGAGGGAGGAGTGGCGTATCCGCTGTTTAACTTCAAAATTCCGGATGAGAAAGCACGCAAAAATAAGTATGCAGTAGATAATAAGAATTTTATCCCTGACGCATCCGGTTCTGCCAAAATGGTGCGAATTCCTATCGCATGCAAAACCGGAACAGCCCAGCATGGGGGAGAGGAGACACTTCCCCATGCATGGATCACCACGTTTGCGCCCGCATATAAACCGGAAGTGGTTGTCTCCGTGTTGGTTGATTCAGGTGGGGAAGGGTCCGCTGTGGCCGCGCCAATCGCCAAAAAAGTGTACGAAGCATATTTCGGGAGGTAGTATGCTGTAACTGTTTCTTAGGCGCTAATTTCTAGGGACTAGTTATTTGGGATTGCCGCGTCATCCGCCAACTGGCGGATTCCTCGCAATGACATGATAAATGTTTGCATTCATTGTTGACTTTTTTTGGTAACTGAGACATGCTAAATAAAGTGTAAAAATGAATAGAAAAATAGTTGCAATCGTTATTTTATTCGGAATATTCGGATTAATTTATGGAAGTATTCTTGCCGTTAATGAGCCCAAAACACAATCTGTAACCTCTCTTTCTCCTCTGCCTACATATATACCCGCCACAACACCACAGTCATCTTTGTGGTTTCAGCAAAATGCGCAAAAGATTGATGCTTCAGGTAAAGTCCCTGTAGATGTGTATATCAATACAAAAGAAAATAAAGTGACAGCCATAAAATTGTCTATCCAATATGATCCGAAAATACTGCGAGTAGAGTCGGTCAAAAATGTAGGTCTTTTGTCCGGCAAGGAGGTAGTTGAGAAAAAAGTAGATACGGCCGCGGGTATGATTTCTCTTGAAGTTCAACATTCCCCGGAAAAAGATGCTCTTCCCATTCAAGGTGCAGATAGAATCGCTGAGGTGGTTTTTGTACCGATAGATCGGACAGTTACTTCATCACGTATAAAAATTCATCCTTCCACAGTGATTGAGGCAGAAGGAGTTGTCAAATCTGCTGTCGTCAAAATGCAGGAAAGTACCATACAATTGAAGAAATGAAAAAAATTAAAGAAAAATTACAGCTAAATACTTTTTTTCTTACTGTCGTAAGCGGATTGGCGTTTGCGTTATTATTGGTAATGTTTCCTGATGTATCTATGGCCGCAAATGTGCCGTCAGGTACTGTGACATTCGGTTCGGTGGGAAATGTCGGAGATTCGAGCAATGCCCGCGCAGTACTTAATTCCATAAAGAATGCAAATCTCAATTTCTTTTTACATGTGGGAGATTTCACTCCTGACACCAGTCCCGGCGCGACTGATTATTCCAGTTTTGTCCGCAGTATTTTGGGAGAGGACTACGCGTATGAAATTGTCGCTGGGGATTGGGATGCGACAAATATCAATAAGTACATTACAGGGCTTCCTAACAAAATGCAGAATATCAAAGGTTCATATGCCAAGAGCTATTATTTTGATTATCCCGCGCAGGGACCGGTTGCTCGTATTATTATGATCGCGCCAAATGATTTTCCTACAGATTTTCGATGGTTGAG
Organism: uncultured Gammaproteobacteria bacterium; assembly: GCA_964562445.1. Classification (GTDB taxonomy): domain Bacteria; phylum Patescibacteriota; class Microgenomatia; order Levybacterales; family UBA12049; genus JACDET01. The sequence continues at coordinate 14,507 of CAZLSZ010000014.1, read as the reverse complement.
TGATATGATTGATGGCGCGAGGGATACGTCAATTCCATGGGTTGTGGTCGGGATGAATAAGAATTGTATCTCAATGGGGGAAAAGACCTGTGAGATTGATCCTAAGATTTGGGATTTGCTTTTTATCAAAAAAGTTGACCTTATATTACAGGCGCATGATCAGAATTATCAGCGAACCAAAGGCTTGTCCTGCGCAAGGCCGGGTACGGTTGATCAGAGCTGTATCGCGGGTCTCGGACCGTCATATCAGAAAGGGAATACTGTCGTGGTCATTAACGGGACGGGAGGAAATGGGTTTTACGCTATTAATCCGTCTGATCCCGAAGCAGGATATTTCGCCGCGACAAATAGTAACTCATATGGGTTTACCAAAATAACTGTTTCGCGGACCCAACTGTCAGGAATGTATGTGGCTGCCGCAGGCAGATTTAGTGATACATTTACTATTACGGGTCCGGGTGTGAATATCCCAGGCGGGACACCTGCCTTGACTCCTGGCGCAGGGCTTCCTCCGACAACTCCGGGTATGACTGCTGCTCCCGATAATCCGAACATACCCGTTAATCCCGAAGATCCGGGTACAAATCGGCCTGTTACGCTTCAGCCGACGTATGCGTGTCTTGGCGGAACTCCTTGTGTCAGTCCTGATCCTACAAGCGGTGACACTCCTACGAATCCTGAAGATCCGAATGCCCCTGTAAATCCCGAAATGTCCCGTATCCCAAATAGCCAAAATCCGGATAATCCAAGTCTTACTTCATCTCCTGATCGGCCCAATCCGGAGAATGGCAACAATAATGGAAATAATTCAGGTAAAAAGGGTGGAAAAATTAGTCAGTTTTTCTTGCTCTTATTACTCATCCTATTGGAATTCTTTAGAGCGTTAGTGGGGCGCTAATTACGCTTATTCATTGAGCCAATCATCATAGAAGTCATCTTTCTTTTTTGGAGTTTGTTGTTCTGCTGTTTTCTGCGTGACTTTTTCATGTTCGATATTTTGTAACTGTTTAATTTGAGCCTCAAGATTCTCTACTGCCGATTGCATTTCCTGTTCATTGGGGGTTGTTACTGATGGTCCGAAATTATGTTTCGGTACTGCATGATGGTCGCCTTCGGGGAGGTTATCAGGATCTTCATGCTGTTTCTTAAAACGGTCTTGTGCGACAGTATTCCACGATGCGCTTTTTGCTAAATCTTCTTTTTTTACTTTAAATGGAGACTTATTATTAATTTTTGTAAACATTATTTTTATTTTAGCATATTTCTTTTTGCGCAAAACAACTCTAATATAAATATATGAATGAAGAATTATATTATCTCGGATTTTCTGTATGTCCAGGAATCGGTCCGATAAAGTTCGCGTTATTACAAAAGTATTTCGGCAGCGTGGGAAAAGCTTGGGAAGCGGATGAAAAAGAATTAGTTATTTCAGGTATAGGGAGGAGTGCTGCTGCTTCGCTGATTGCGTTCCGGAAATCATTTAACCCTATAACCTATGCAAAAAAATTAGCGGAGAAGGGTATTAACTTTACCATTGTAAATGGCGTATCTTTGGCTGCATTGGCATCAATTCCGACACCGCCTTTTCTTCTTTATACCATAGGGGATGTCTCATTACTTAATGATAAAAGAAAAGTAGCTGTGGTCGGGACACGGAAGATGACCCAATACGGTAGCAATGCGACAGAGACTTTTGTCGCAGCACTCGTACACGGCAACTGCACGATTATTTCAGGACTTGCGCTCGGTATTGATGCTGCCGCGCATCAATGCGCGCTTGACTGTGGAGGAAGGACGATTGCTGTATTGGGAAGCGGGGTTGATGTATGTACCCCCATGGAGAATGATGCATTATATAAAGAAATTATTGCGAGTGGTGGACTTATCGTTTCAGAAGCAATTGCCGGTATGATGCCTGTGAAAGGCTCATTCCCTGCAAGAAATCGTATCATTGCAGGATTATCTGAGGCTGTTTTGGTGCCTGAGGGAGCTGTCGATAGCGGTAGTCTGATTACGGCAAATTTTGCGTTGGAATTTGGGCGGAAAGTATATGCGATACCCGGGCCGATTACATCCCGGGTATCGCAAGGCCCATACGCATTGATAGAAAAGGGTGCCAAGATGGTTATACACCCCAATGATATGCTCAAGGATTTGGATATAGCAGTGGTCAGTGAGCAGAAGCGAAAGATTCGGACAGGTGATAATGATATGCAAAAGATTATAGATCTATTGGAAGAAGGTGAATTATATCCTGATGAGATTATAAAAAAGATACAAATATCATCCCAGCATCTGGGGAGTTTGCTCTCCATTATGGAAATGAACGGATGGATAGGCTATACATCGAGCGGTAAAATAATCCTGATTTAGCCTCAAAATATCCTCACTACTTGACAGGGTATATATAGTGTAGATTACAATAAAAAACTGTAACGAACAAAAATGAAAAATTTAGTTATTGTAGAATCACCGACAAAAGCAAAGACAATTTCGAAATTTTTGGGAAAGGATTTCGATATTAAATTCTCAATGGGGCACATCATGGATCTGCCGAAGAGTAAACTGGGTATTGATATCGCTAATGATTTTCATCCTGAATATGAAGTGATTGAGGATAAAAAAAAGCTCATCTCGGAGCTAAAAGCAGCGGCTAAAGGAGCAGATGCCATCCTCCTCGCCACCGACCCTGATCGTGAAGGAGAAGCAATTTCGGCAAATATTCAGGAAATCCTGACGACGGGGAAATCACATGTCAAAAAAGATAAATTCAAACGGATTGTTTTCCATGAAATTACGGAGCGTGCTATAAAAGAAGCATTGCAGCAGCCGAGAGACGTTGACGATTATCTTGTAGGGGCGCAGGTTGCCCGTAGAGTACTGGATAGATTGGTAGGGTATCAAATATCACCTGTACTGTGGAAAAAGGTCCGTCGTGGCCTTTCAGCGGGTCGGGTGCAGAGTGTGGCACTGCGGTTATTGGTAGAACGTGAACGTGAAATAGAAAAGTTCTCGCAGTCGGATTATTGGACCATTCATGCTTTGTTATTGCAGAAAGGCAAACAAAATTCGCCGACAGAATTTGAACTCATCGAAATAGCAGGGGAGAAGGTAGAGTCCAAAAGTACCATTGCGCTCTATGATGGTGATTATACCATCACAAAAACGATTATCGATAAAGAACAAAAAGCAGTTGATCTTGTGGACATACTCAAGAAACAGCAGTATGTCGTCGCGGATGTCGTGCAGCGTCAGGCAAAACGTAGTCCATATGCGCCGTTTACCACTTCTACACTGCAGCAGGAAGCATCTCGCAGGTATGGATTTTCGGGTAAAAGGACGATGAGTCTCGCGCAAAAATTATATGAAGAAGGGTTTATCACGTACCATAGAACCGATTCTGTCATTCTTTCTCAGGCAGCTATTGAGCAGATGCGTGCATATGTCGCAGACGCGTATGGTGAGAAATATATTTCAGAACAGCCGCGTGTTTTTTCAGCAAAACAGAAACTAGCACAGGAAGCGCATGAGGCGATTCGTCCGACGCATGTAAAGACCCTTGATGAAAAGGTCGAAGCAACTCTCGGAAAAGATTACGCTAGATTATATGACATGATTTGGCGTAGAGCTGTCGCTTCACAGATGGCAGATGCGTTGATTGAGTCCACGACGGTCTACGCGGATACGGAAGATAAAAAATACCGATTTAAGGCAAACGGATCGGTGTTGGTCTTTGACGGATTCTTGAAATTAAATCCGCAGGCGCTCAAGGAGACGGTGCTTCCTGTTTTTACTGTAGGAGAGCCTTTGCATCCTAAAGAAATCCGTTCTGACGCGCATCAGACACTTCCACCACCGAGATACAATGATGCCTCCCTCATCGGTACGCTTGAAGAAAAGGGTATCGGCAGGCCATCCACATATGCTTCCATTATCTCCACAATTATTGATAGAGGGTATGTGGAGCGGATCGAAAAGCGGTTTGAGCCGACGCCGGTAGGGATGGCTGTGACGGATTTTCTGGTAAAGAATTTCTCGACTATCGATGACATTCCCTTCACTGCTCTTATGGAAGATGAGCTGGATAATATCGCGAGTGGGAAGAAAAACTGGAAATCCATGATGAAAGATTTTTATATTCCGTTTGAAAAATCGCTCGCCGAAGTGCAGGATGCGGAGAGGGTGAAAATCGAAACAGAAGAAACAGCGGAAAAGTGTCCTGAATGCGGTGAGCCGCTTGTTGTGCGATTCGGACGGTTTGGTAAATTTATCTCATGCAGTACATTTCCGGATTGTAAATTTACCAAACCGTATGTAGAGGAAACAAACGTCACTTGTCCCAAAGATGGTGGAAAGGTGATTGTGAAGAAGACGCATAAAGGCCGCAAGTTTTTCGGCTGCTCAAATTATCCGAATTGTGACTTCGCCGCGTGGAAGCTAGAGGATATCAAAGGAGCAGGTGTAGCTACCTCTGCAGCAAAGAAAAAGAAACCGGTAAAGAGATCAAAAAAGAAAACTACATAAGAACTTTCTGTTATTAGTTTTTAGTTTTATGTTTTTTGAGATTGCTTCTCCTGCATTGCAGGATCGCAATGACAATTATTTACACACAAACTCACAATTGGGGCCGGTGCGGCCAACCCATGTCCCGTCAGGACATTGTTTGGCATCCATAGTACAGAGGATTTCTGCCTTTGGCGGTGCAGGGGGTACTGTTTGCGGCTTGCCGGAAGGCTCTCTATATGGCATGTCTTCAGCAGGCATCGGTTGTATCCTGATATCTTCAGAAGGCATGATTCCATTGGAACTATTGCCTAATGGTGGCGATATTTTGGGAGTCGGTCTGGAAAGAAGAGAGGGATCATATTGGAGTGAAGGATACTGTGGTGTGATACTTTTCTGATATTCGATGCCGAGATAAAATCCGATAAACGGGAGGGGGATAAAAAGGATAAGCGCGACGAGCTTGGAGAATGGTGTAACAGTGGTAAATACTTTGGAAACAGCCATATCTCCAGTATTTCATCTATAAACTCGGAAATCAAGAGGGGTAGGAAATTATCCATTGAAAATGTTGTAACATGTCATTCTGGCTCATTCGGCATGCTCAGAGTCTGGATCTATCGAAGACTCGTCCAGAATCGACACAATACAGTAACGTCATTCTGGCTTGTCCAGAATCGATTCTGAAGCCTGCCTGTCGACTGGCGGATCCTCGCAATGACATGGGTTTTTCTAAATTTTGGAAATTTTAGTGAGAAAATGTTATATCTTCTTAAATGTGGCGAGGAGTTTTTCGATCGGACCGAAGTGTTCCAGAATATATTTTTCAGGTTCAGTCTCCATCTGCCTTTTTGCCTTTTCTTTTATTTGCTTTAGCAGCTCATCAGGAGAATCGCCTTCTTTAATTGGAGGGAGATGATATACTCTCGGTTTTTCCATACTGATGACGACATAATGATCATTGACGGTGGTGACATACTTGATGACGTCACAGTCACATTTTGTACTTTCGATAGGAAATATTCGGACGAAATAATTTGAACCGAACCGAATTGTTTTATAATTATCTTTTTTACCGGGAAGAAGAGAGCTAAATTCCGTTCCTTTTTCGATTGTGGTGAGAAGATTTTGATAATCGTTGGGATGGAAGTCTTCAGCGAGATACTTTTCCTGATCTTTTGTATCAAATGTTTGTATACGGAGTGTATTTTGTTTCTCCGCTGTTGCGGTCTCCAGCAGATATATATCTGCTGGATAGAGAAAGGCGAAACCTGCTTTTTCATCTGTGTATTTACCCCATTTTTCCGTTTCTTTCTGGGTGACAGTTGGGGATGGCGGATTAGAGGGTATGATAGACGGAAGCACTTTCGGATCATCTCCGCTGAGCGCTTTTACCGCGAACCATTCGATAAAGAGAACAATGATTATGCCGAAAATAAACCCTTTCCAGTTAAGCGGTTTTTTAATTGTATGAATTTCATGGATTTTTTCTTTCTCCGGTTCATCCGCTAGTTTAGGGGAGCCTAATGGTTTATCAAATTCTTCTGCCATACTTTAGTATTTCACTCTTTGTGGGTAGTGTCAATAATTGACGACTCATTTACAAAAACGATATATTAATTTTTTTCTTTCCGTTCAAATATATATCGCGCTTTTGTCGGGAAGTATACCGTATCAAATATTGCAAAAATTGTCGGGTTGAGCTTGTAAAAATGGAATGATTTATTTTCTTCTTTCATAGAGCGCATAATACGATCTATATTAAATTGTTTCTTTTTAAATAATGCGCGGACATTTTTAATCTCTTTTTTGTCCGTCAGTATTTCAGCTTTTCCTTGCAATTGTAATCCTGAAGGAATCTCTTGGGATGAATATGGTCGTACTATGGTAGCGGCAATCTTGGAATTTTGGAGTATTTCCTGTGAGTGCCGTCTATGATCTGCTGATATCCAATAAATATGCATATTTTCGTCCGCCGCGAACCATACATTGCATACCCATGGTTGATTATCTTTTGCGGTAGCAAGCTGCATGAGACTGCATTCAGCGAGAAAAGCGTGAATGATCTTTTTTATATCGGTATCCATATTTATTTGCAAAACTCTACAGTTACCGATATTATACATCAAAGTATCCTGTTGACTAATTTTTTTTATGGTTGTATAGTAGAGAAGTTCTTTCGGGGTAGTGTGCAATTCACAATCGGTGGTAAAAGTACATTCATGAAACTGAATGTACTCAACTCCACGATTCGCCAGCTGGCGAAATGACTCTGTGCCTGCCCGCCACATTATGCGAAGCATTGTGGGCGGGGGAAATCAGAGAGCGACCGTATAGTCGGGATGAAAGGAAGAATAAGAGCGAAGCATTTCGTGTTTGTTCGCTATTCTTGTATGTACCCCGTAAGGGGTATTTTTTATGAGAAAATTAGTACAACTCGGACCACTCTTTGTTATCTTCGGAGCGTTTCTTTGGGCACTGGATGGGGTTCTCCGTATCAGTCTTTACGCACTTCCTCCGGCAGTTATCGTTTTTTATGAACATGTATTCGGTTTCATCGTATTACTGTTTCTGATAGGGAAGTGGAAGAAAGATCTTGTGCGCATGAGTAGAAAGGAGTGGATTGCCATTTCTCTCGTTGCATTATTTTCCGGCGCGTTGGGAACTATCTTTTATACTACTGCATTGCAGCAGGTGCAATATATTCCTTTCTCTGTGGTTGTGCTGTTGCAGCAGCAGTTGCAGCCGCTATGGGCGATACTCGCGGCTGCAATCGTATTGCGTGAGCGGCTGACAAAAGATTTCATGCTGTGGGCAGGCATATCGTTGATAGCAGTATACCTCGTGACGTTTAAGGATCTGACAGTTAACTTTTCGACAGGCGCGCAAACAATGATTGCGGCAGGTTTCGCTATCGGAGCGGGATTTGTTTGGGGAGTTTCGACGGCGATCAGTAAATTTGTCTTGAAAAAAGTAAACTTTTTGACTGCGGCGGCGCTTCGGTTTGGTCTCGCGCCTGTCTTTGCGTTCCTTTTCATTATTTCTCAAAATCAGACTTCCGCGCTTACCTCGCTGACACAATCGCAATTGGTAACGCTTCTTGTCATAACATTTTCGACAGGAATGGTAGCGCTGGCGATTTATTATTATGGTCTCAAAAGGACATCAGCGAGGATAAGCGCGATTTGTGAGCTGATGTTTCCGTTGACTGCTGTTTTTATTGATTATTTTTATTATCATAAGACGCTTTCTGTCACGCAGATATTGGGAAGTTTGGTTCTTATCCTCGCGATGTACAAAGTCGCGAGGATGAATAAGTGATTGTCATTGCAGGTTCGCAATGACAGAAAGGACTGTTGTATAATATCCTCATGAAACTTGACGCAAAGAAACTACGACTCAGTGAACACGACCCGGAAGTCTTCAAAAACATACAGCGTAATCCCGTATATATCATCGTTGATAATGTATTGGATACGTATAATATCGGGTCTATTTTTCGGCTTGCTGACGCGGTAGCCGTGGAGAAAGTTTTCCTGTGCGGCGATACTGAAATCCCACCGAATCATCGCATCAAAAAAGCATCCATCAATACCACAGAGTGGGTGCCTTGGGAATATCAGAAGTCAGCAAAAGATGCTATAGTAAAGTTGCGAAAAGACGTCCCTGGCATACAAATCGTCGCGGTAGAACAGTCGGAAAAGAGTACACCATACGATCAAATAAAATATACGTTTCCAATTGCTTTAATCATAGGGCATGAGACAAGCGGAGTTACAGAAGAAGCGATGGAGCTATGTGATTCTATCGCCGAAATGCCCATGTGGGGAATTAATATTTCATTAAATGTGATGGTGAGTTTGGGGATTATGTTGTATAAGGTGATGGAAGGTATTGACGGCAAAGCACAGTGATTGTCATTGCGAGCCGAGCTTTGCTCGGCGTGGCAATCTCGCATACTATACAATTAAAAACTGTGACACAAACTGTCATCCTGGGGACGAACGGAGTAAGGACTCCAGGATCTTATATGTCGATTCTGGACAAGCCAGAATGACGTATTTCAGTTCTTATCTATTTGAGATTGCTTCACCAGCTGAACTGTCTCGCAATGACAAGTAGGTAATACTATGAATAAACAAAATGAACTCGAGAAAGTTAATCAAAAAATAATTTCCTGCAAGATTTGTCCTGTAGGGAAGAGCGGAAAGCCGGTAGTGGGGGAGGGAAATCCTGACGCGGATATCGTATTTATCGGAGAAGCACCGGGAAAGTTAGAAGCGGCATCCGGAAGGCCGTTTATCGGGAGATCAGGACAATTATTACGTAGTTTAATCCGGGGCATAGATCTTAAAGAAGAAGATGTATATATCACCAGTCCGGTGAAGTACCTTCCCAATGGCAAAGATGGAACACCGGGCGGCACCCCGACCTCTGCTGACATTGCGCATGGGAGGATTCATCTGATGGAGCAGTTTGACGTCATCCAACCCAAAGTGGTGGTACTCTTGGGTCGGGTTGCCGCCGAAGGAGTCCTGCAGAAGAAAGTTGCTGTAGCATCAGAACACGGACAGGTGATCGCTGAATCTAACCGTATTAAATATTTCCTTACTCTCCATCCTGCGGCAGCATTACGATTTCCGAATAAATACAAACCTCTTTTGCAGGAAGATTTTGAGAAAATAAAAAAGATGGTTACTTCTTCATAATTCCAGTGATGATATCCTTGTATTTTTCCGGATCGAGGGCTTCTGACAGACTTCCTCCTGCGATTTTGCATTGTTTTGCGAATTTGTCACGCAATACTTGTAAGTTTTCAGTATGTCGTCTCCTCACTTCAGTAATTTTTGTGTCTCCGGGGAATATTTTGTCGGGAATTTTATCAGGGCTGATACTTCTGTGTTGTATTTTATTTGCAAAGTCGATTAGCACTACTTTCAGATCACCCTCCGGAGTTTCATGGAGAAGGATATTGCCGGGGTTGGGATCATCCATCCAATGTCCATGTTTTGCGTATAACTGCACAGCTTGGTCATACGCAGTTTCATAGACAGCAGTGATGAGTTCTTCTACCTCTTTCGGATTATATCCTTTCTGTTTCGATGCTTCTCTATAGTGATCAACAGATTCTCCCAAGTGAGGACTGATGAATCCGTAGTGCTGTTTACCTCGTATAACGACGGATGTCTCTTTTATTTGTTCCGTAAGTTCCGGTAATCCTGCTACTTCGAGAGCATCTTTTGCCATAATGACACTTTTTCTGAGATGTTTTTCTGCTTTTCCATTTCCTTCCGGGATTGCTTTGAGCCATTCAGATGTTTGCGGATTAAAAAGAATTTCATATCCTCCTTGTTTTGATTGCACTACTCCACGTTTGGATTCTCGTAAACCTCCTTTGACAGAGTGCCAATCTGCAGTTTCCCCGTTGATATTCAATGATAACGGTTCTCCTCGTGTTTTGAATTTATTTACTTCTACAACGACTGTTGGCTTTTCATCCTCATCATCTTCTTCTCGCTTTTCTTTATTGTATGGAATATCCCGTAATTTGGATGTTTCTTTCGGAGTCTCCTGCGGGGGATTCTCTTGAGAATTTTTTATGACAAATGAACTGACAGTTTCATCGTTAAGCTTTGGACTTTCTTCTGATTCTATACTTGTAGTAAAGACCGGATGTTCTACAACTTTTCCGGTAACAATGCGAGGTTTGTTTGTCTCCTCACGAGGATGCTCTTTTGGGAAATCTTTTTGTAGTGGATGAGGAGATGTATCTTTTGGTGTGATAACAGGTGCTGTCTTATCAGGACGCATTAATTCCTTACCGTATGGTGCGGCTAATGGATATAGAGGTTCTTGTGGAAGCGAAGGTTTTTGCTTACTCACAGCATCACCTATATGTTCGCCGCCTGGAATGATTTTTCTTCCAAATTCTTTCATATAAAGTATGTATTATAGCATATCTATGCTATAATATAGGATATGGAACGCTTAGGGAGAAGTAAAAAAATAGAGGATGGGAAGAAGAAGCTTCCCACTGAACCCGTGATTGTGACGGAAGTACGTGGTGCGGGAGGAGAGATACAAATTCGAAAAACATATGCTCCGGGAACGGCTATACCTAAAGGGAAAGAAATGAAGGCGATTGAATCTCCGAAACGTACTCCGAAAGAAATGCTCAAAAGATTAATTAAGGGTATCAATGGGAAACACTAGCATCATGGTCATCCTTCTTCCATATTGAAAAATGTTATTTTCCGCACTACAATAGATATAACTATATCAAATCCTGCTCATAAGCTTCCTTCATTATGGCGCAACATATTCATACAGATTTTAGATATATCGGTATCATTTTTGTATTACTTACGCTGTTTATTTTTTCTCCATTTTTTTCTGCCAGTTATACACCTGTCCCTGCATTATCTTCCGAAATTCCCTCAGAAAAGATAGCAAAGCTTTATGAAGTGGAAGAGAATACAGTCATTTTTGGAATTCCTATGGCTACACCCTCCGTTGAACCTTCTCAGAAGAGAGTTGCACTCACATTTGATGCGGATATGACCCGTGAGATGAAAAATGATCTAGAAAATGGACATGTGCCGAGTTGGTACAACCGAGACCTCATTGAAGTATTGAAAAAACATAATGCTAAAGCGACATTGTTTGTAACGGGTTTATGGGTGGAAACCTATCCTCAGGAAACCAAAGAACTTGCAGCAAATAGTTTATTTGAAATAGGCAATCATTCATACGATCATCACGCCTATACGTCCGGTTGTTATCATCTGCCTTGGATTACTGATGACAAAAATGAAGAAGATATTACAAAATCCCAGGAAGTCTTAACTTCCATTTTAAGGAAAAAGCCGACATTATTCCGTTTCCCCGGCTTATGTCATGAACAAGTTGATGTGGATGCGGTTTCCCAAAAAGGATTGATAACAGTTGATGGTGATGTGACGGCTGATGATGGTTTTACGCATGATACCCAAAGGATAGTAGACGAGGTACTTAATAATGTGAGAAGTGGATCAATTGTCGTCGCGCATATGAATGGCGGAATCATCGCTCCTCAGACAGATGAGGCGATGGATATCATTATCCCTGAATTACTGAGAAGAGGATATACGCTCGTTACTGTAAGCGAGGTACTTGAAGGGAAGAGTAATTGATTTATACTATTTCCTATTGACATAGTAATATGCTTTGGTGTATTGTGCTTCATTATGTCAAAAGAGCAAAATTCATCAAGGAAAGCACTTGTAGCAAGTAGCGTTTTTGCGCTCGTAGTGGGGGGAGCAGGAGTTTTGAAAAATTTCCAGCAGGAGCAGGAGCAATATTCGGGTATTTTAAGAAGGAGTAGTGCTCTGCCACAACAAATCGGAGACAAAATGATTTTTACATCGCAAGAGAATGTACAGCTCCTTCCCTCTCCTGATGAACCGAAATGTAAAGACACCAGCTCTGGGACATGCGGAAGAACTGGGGAAAAAATAGACCCGACCATGATAGTGAATCATTTTACCGCCGATGGGAGGGTTGCAACTGCAGAGGATGTCAGAAGATTTTTCGCCGAAGGGTCCCTTGATAGAGGTAGAAAGCGTGGTGTAGGGGTACAATTTATTGTCGGGACAGAAGGGGAAATATTACAATTGGCCAATATGTATCCCTCTATGGTAGAAAAGACGCAAGGCGTGCAGAATTACAATAATAAAGCTATCAATATAGAAGTCGTCAATCCAGGTTTCACGGCAAACGGAAAAGACGAAATTCCTCAAGCGCAATATGATGCTTTGCTTGATCTCAATCTCTCTTTAATGAAACAGTATGATATCAAGCTGGGTCCTACGCATACATGGAAGGCGCCTTCCAATGCGCCTGTTAAGGTATCAGGAGTTGTTGGACATTATCAGGTAAATCCTGATACTAAATCAGATCCGGGCCCGAATTTTATGAGAGATCTTAATGCGGATATAAAGAAGAGGCTCTCTACTTCATCTGTAGCTAAAAAACCTGATATATCCCAACCGCTTGTGAAGAAAGGGGACCCACGGTCTTCCTACATCGCGCTAACACTTGATACCGGTCAAGGCGAGAAAGGAACTGGCGCTAAACTGACCGCTGAGCAGCATGCAAACATCAAAAAAACATTAACTATTTTAAAAGAAAATGATGCTCACGTTACTTTTTTCGGGACAGGCGCATTTTATGCAGACAAAGCAAATAAGGATATTATCAATCAACTCAAAACTGATGGACATGAGATAGCAAACCACACCTACGATCATCCTGATGCAAAAAAAATATCATCACAAGCGTTTAAGAGTGAAATTGAAAGAACAGAGCAAGCGGCTAAGGGAGCAGGTATGAATCTCACCAAGTATTTCAGATATCCTTTTTTAAGTATTGATCATACGAATATCTTGAAGCAAAAAGGATATAAAAATATTTATATGACCTCAACATGTGATAGTGGGGATTGGGTAAAAAATGCCACTGCAAAAACCGTCTATACGCATTTAACCAAAAAGGACTGTCTCGAAGGAGGAGCGATAGCAATTGTCCATCCATATACAGCACAGTCTACAGGTGCTTTAGGTGATATCTTAAAAAGATATAAGCAAGCCGGTAAAAAAGCAGGTCGCGTGAGTGATGTCCTCGGGTAAGAGATGGGATGTACACATCAGGGGTTTTGCAGTAGAATGCACATTTATATGCACGAAGGTGAACAAAGATTACAGAGAAAGAGGAGAGGAGGGGTTGTCCCTCTGGCATTAGCTGTGGGCGTAGCAGGCATAAGTACTGCTGCATATTTGCGTGTCTCTTCAAGTGAAGAATCGAAAAAGGCAGTAGTTACTAAAACGAGGAGTATCATCGATCATGGTGACCGAAAAAGTAATAAAGTAGCCCTCACATTTGATGCGGATATGACCCCAAGTATGAAAAGAAGGCTGAAAAATGGAGAGGTTCCTTCTTGGTACAATGGCGACCTTATTGATGTTTTGGAGAAACATACTACACCGGCAACATTATTTCTGACGGGCATGTGGGCTGAAGTTTATCCCGACACCACAAAGAAACTCTCTGAAAATCCGCTTTTTGAGATAGGTAATCACTCATATGATCATGCCGCATTCACGGGGAGTTGTTACGGATTGGACTCGATTCCTAACAGCGAAAATAAAACTAATATCGCCAAATCGCAGGAGTCGATATCCTCAATTACGGATACCAAACCTACATTGTTTCGTTTTCCGGGATTATGCCATGATAAAGAAGATGTAAAAGCGGTAAATAGCGCAAAAATGGTTGTGGTAGACGGGGATGTGCCTGCTGCTGATGGATTTAATAAGAATACCAAGGGTATCGTTACGAAAGTGCTCAATGAGGTACAGGGAGGTTCTATCGTGGTTGCGCATATGCATGGCGGTCCCAATGCTCCAAAGACAGATGAGGCGATGGACCAGATTATTCCCAAACTCCGAGAAAAGGGGTATACGCTTGTAACAGTATCGGAGTTGATGAAGAAATAGCTCTGGCGAGGTCAATTTGGTGTTTTTTTATAAAATTGTCTGGATATTTTTTGTAGATTATTGTTTCGAAACTTTTCTGCCTTGACATCGTGCGTAAATAGGCTATAATAGTTAAACACGTATGTGAAGTATCCGCCAAAGATCTTGCAAGTATAGCTCGCCTTGGCGAGTTTTTTTCTTGTAAAGGGGATATTTTTACAGCAGCTCTTTGAAAACTAAAGTTCAATACTAAATTATACGCAAATTTAGATATTATTTCCCGTATTTCTATAAAGTATGGGAATGTCGAGTATTTTTTTATTGTAAGGTGAAGATATTCGACGATCAAGATGTGGTAGGAATTTTTTTCAGGTTATTTCCTAAATCTGAGCAATCAGAAATAAAGTAAACCTGATCCGGAAGTCAATTTTGTTTTAATACAAAGTGATCAACTTCTTTTTTAACGGCTGTTACTTTTTCATTGACGATAGT
>CAZLSZ010000013.1:0-28699 GCA_964562445.1 uncultured Gammaproteobacteria bacterium | reverse complement strand
TAGAACGTCTCCTTGCCAAGGAGAAGGCAGTGGGTCCGATTCCCATCGCCCGCTCTGGTTCGCGAATATGCCTTTAGGTATAATTTGCGAATCTGAACGATAGGGTAAGGGATTTCTATTCCCTTGGCAGTCCGTAGTCTTGACGAAGGATGCCATCGCCCCTTCACCTCTCTCTCAATCTACAAAACGATACACGTGTGTATTATGTATATATGTTTTATATTAATTTTTTAGAAGATATCTGAAGATATTTTACGAACGGCATCTATCATTCGTTTATTGAACTACATCTCATGATAATCACAATCCCCTCCTATCATTATCACACGCCCCTATTGACTAATCTCTTAATTTTGTTGTATAGTTGTTGATATGAAAGTTAAACACCGAACATTAGATGCAACAATCGAAAACGCGAAACTATTCTTTGGAGACAAAGATTCCGTTACATTAAAAGAAGCTTGGGTGAACTGGGGAAGAGATGTAAATCCTGAAAATGATATACACAACCGCAACTGGTTCTACAATAAGATGACAGAGATGAAGTATCATAATATAGCTTCGCCTGTATACAAAACTGTACGAAGAGAGAAGGGAGTAAGAAAGATTCTAGCAGGAATTGAATTAACACTTGAGGGGAAAAAGTTAATTGGCAGATTCGATACGGAAGAACCAGAGATTCCTTCCGAACGGCTGCAACATAGCACTGAAGAAGCGATTAATGCTAATAAACTAAATTTTATGGATGTAATGAAGCTTGTTAGTAAATGGAGCAAAGATAATCCAGAATTCGATATAACGTTTGATATTAAATTGAGGAGGGAAGATAGTGCGTAGACACATGGTAAGAGTCTAAATCTGGCTCCATAAAAACAAAGCTTGGACAAGTGTAGTCAGAACATATAGATCGCAACTTTATGATGACTCTTGCCAGGTGTTTCCGCTATTATCTCGAATCAAACCTCGCTTGTCAACCTTTCTGCACAATTTTGTGCATAATAACTTATCACGTATGCTATTATTTGCTCTTGATTAAAGAAAAAAACGTTAGATGCCGTATCACCTTTTAAGCACAACATTCTGTTGCCAAGGAGATAGCAATGGATGAGGTCACATGTCCAGATAACATCTATTGATGATAGATCTCATTTCTTTTTAACCATCTATTGTTAGTTCTTCGGTTTTCATAGTAAATGAGATCTTGTTTTTGCGCATGATTCATCATCTTAATTTCACGCTCACGATGACAGGAAAGACCGTTTGTCAAATATTCTTCATAATAAACTAATTCGACAGGTCTTCTATATCTTGTATATCTTGCCCCATTTATCAATTCTCCATTATGTTGTAGCAGTCTTCGAGGCAAATTATTAGTTTTACCTGTATAGAAGCTTCCATCGGCACATTTTAGAATGTACACATAATATTTTGGGGGGATATAATTACTATCCATACATTTATTATAATCATTTAAAATTAATAATTCATATGTTACTAACTATTATAAATATTATACGCATATAATTTATCCCCATGCTATACTGTTACCACTATGAAAGTTGTTTGGGATGGGAAAGCGACGAAGACATTTGGGGAATTTGACTGCTATATCGCCGAGGCACTCTTGCGAGAGGGGAGAGCAGTGCGGACTGAGGAAGAGACTCTCAAAAAATACGGCGTAAAAACACTCCCGGAACTTGCCGAAAAACAAAAGGAGAAACTAAAAAAAAATCCTGCATTATATTCACTTTTTACTGACATAGAAATGCCTCTCTGCAAAATACTCTATCAGATGGAACAGGAAGGTATTCTTCTTGATACAAAAATGCTGACAAAAATCGGAGAGGACATCGACGAGCAAATAAGCACCTTACAGAAAGAAATTGCTAAAGAAACAGGAGATATAAATCTTAATTCTCCATCACAGCTGGGAGAATTTCTCGCTACCAAGATGCAGGTACCACTCGGCAAAACCAGAACAGGTAAATATGCCACCAATGCAAACGAACTTATGAAGTTCAAAAAACAATTTCCGCTCATTGACCAACTTCTGACCTACCGAGAGCTGACAAAACTCCGATCTACATATGTCGAAAGCCTCATCCAAAAAGTCGATCAAGAAAGTAAAATCCACACCACATATCATCAAGTCTACGTCAACACCGGCCGCCTCGCGTCATCAAATCCAAACCTTCAAAACATCCCCGTAACATCGGATATCGGCCAGCAAATCAAATCCTGTTTCATAGCTCCACCGGATCATATACTTGTCTCCTTCGATTATTCCCAGCAAGAACTCCGCATTCTCGCGCATCTCGCCGGAGAAAAAGCACTCATCGATGCATTCGAACATAAACAAGATGTGCATAAACTGACAGCGGGGAAACTCTTTCACGTACCATATGACGAGGTTTCCAAGCAGCAACGGAATGTCGGTAAAACGATCAATTTCGGCATTATTTACGGGATGAGCAGCTATGGTCTTAGCGCGGGAATGGATATCCCACAGGAAGAAGCAGAATTATTTATCCAACAGTTTTATGCATCATATCCCAACATTAAAACCTACTATGATACATATCTCAAAAACGCTCAAAAAGATGGATTTGTGGAGACGATGCTCGGACGAAGGAGATATGTTTTTGAATATCCCGGACAGAAGTTTATCGACAATGCTATGCGTCGTGTCCTGATGAATTATCCCGTACAGGGGACAGCAGCAGATCTTATGAAAAAAGCAATGGTAGATGTCGATAAGAATATTTTGGAAAAGTATCCTACTATCAAATTACTTCTCCAGATTCATGATGATCTCGTCTTTCAAATGCCGGAAAATAAAGAATGTAAAAAGATTATTCCAGAGATACAAGAAACCCTCTGCTCAGTCTACCCATTATCCGTGCCGCTGACAGTAGAAGTAAAAACAGGCACCAGATGGGGTAATTTAAAGAGCAGTAAATAACTTCTTATTTTTTTAATGCAAGCTGTACACGCGACTGCAGTTCCGGCAAAACATCTGAGACAAACCATGGATGCTTATTTATCCACCGAAAATTAAGCGGAGACGGATGCACGATAGGAAAAAATTTAGGAAGATATTCCTCATAATGTTTCACTGTCTCAGTCACCGTTTTCTTTCTCCTCTTTCTCAAAT
This sequence comes from uncultured Gammaproteobacteria bacterium, assembly GCA_964562445.1. GTDB lineage: Bacteria > Patescibacteriota > Microgenomatia > Levybacterales > UBA12049 > JACDET01. The sequence continues at coordinate 25,545 of CAZLSZ010000013.1, read as the reverse complement.
AATATTTCTGCGCGTATTGTCCGATAAGCACAAAAAGAGAAAGGTCCGGCATAAGCGATAATAATCTGGGATGCCAATACGAGGCAAATTCTTTTCGTGGAGGTAAGTCTCCTGATTTGCCTTTCCCAGGATAATAAAAATCCATAGGAATAATCGCAATTTTGCTTGGATCCCGAAACAACGTTTCATCCACTCCCAACCATTGCATCAACCGGATACCACTCGCGTCATCCCATGCTTTATTTGCTGACTGAGCATGAATACCCGGTGCTTGCCCTATGAGAACAATCCGTGCCCGCTCATCCGCAGAAAAAAGCGGTTTATACCCACGCTTCCGCATCTCTCGATTGCTCTCGTGAGACACAATTTCATCATATATTTTTTTGATATTATCATTCATCTTTTTTATCCTTTGGGTAGGTAATATTTTTTCCGTCAACAACTGCAAAGGAGGTGAGGGTATGCGCTTTGACACTCGTTTTACTCATAATATCTGATACCTTCACACCTCGCACCAATAATGCATCTCCCACAAGTGATCTATGACATCGCCACGGGACAGCCTCAGCGCACATAATCACCGTTACTTCATCTTTTGCGATCTGTAACAATGTTTTTATCCCACTTATGAAAGATTCCGTCTGCATATAATCCGCGTAATTACGAAACGATGTATTACGCCAACCCTGATTGACGGATACTTTTGCTTTGGGGCGAAGCCCTCCCAATTCCTTAAGATACATATAAGCAATATTATTTTTTGTGAGACTCTTTTTCAGAACATTTTGTTCGTATTGAGGATTGTGGCGTGATTTCGGGACTGTACGGATATCTATTAATTGCGTAATCGCGTTATGCCGCAATAAATCAATAAATTCTTCAATATCCCTCGTGGAATGTCCGATTGTATAGATAGTCATAACACACTTATTATAACGTATCTATTACCGAGTATACATGATACTTTTACTATACATTGATAAAATGATAATTAAGAATGAATGGAGTAAGAAATAAATGATAAAAAATATAAAATTGTTGAAAAAAGAAACAATAGCCAAAGATACAATGGCTTTCTACTTAGAAAAACCTGAAGGGTTTACCTATATTGCAGGACAATTCGCCGACTATACACTCATCAATCCTCCTGAAACGGATGATGAGGGGAATATCAGAGGATTTTCTTTAGCAAGTGCTCCTTATGAACCTGAGTTGATGTTTGCTACACGAATGCGTGATACGGCATTTAAACGAGTTCTAAAGGATCTTCCTATAGAAAGTGAATTGAAACTGGATGCGCCGTATGGTGATTTTAAACTCCATAAAACACACACGACACCTGCAGTATTCTTAATCGGTGGAATCGGAATAACACCGGTAAGAAGTATCATTGCGCAAGCAACCCATGATAAGCTGCCACATACGATAACCCTCTTTTATGCAAATAGAACGCCAGACGATGCCGCATTTACAGATGACTTCAAGAGATACGCGGCAGAAAATCCGCATTTTACATTTATCCCTGTTTATACCGGAATGGAGGAAAGCAAGTGGAAAGGAGAACGAGGGCATATCACTGCGGATATGCTCAAAAGACACGTAGCGGATCTACATTCCCCGATTTATTATATTTCAGGTCCTGTTGCGATGGTTAAAACAATGAGAGAAATACTGACAAAAGCCCAGATCAATGAGGACAACATTCGTACTGAAGAATTTAGCGGATATTAATATTCTATTAAAAATAGATATACTCTTATCAGCATATTGCCACCTCCTGGCAATTAGCGTATACTTAACTCCATATGGACGAAATAAAAAGTATACTCACTACGCTTGTTGATGAAGTAAAAGATCTAAAAAGTGGGCAGGGACGTCTCGAACAAGGGCAAGCAAGACTTGAGCAGGGACAAACTAGACTTGAGCAACGACAAACGAAACTCGAACAGAGGCAGACCAAACTTGAACAAAGACAATCAAAACTTGAACAAAAGCAGACCATACTCGAACAGGGACAGATTAAAAGTGAACAAAGGCAGGATACTTTTGAAGCCAGTTTATTATCACTGCGCACAGAGATGCATGAGGGATTTCGGGAAACAAGAGAAAATTTCAAAGAGGTACATAGACGTCTGGACACAATCGGAAGCCAATTAGCGTATCTGGAAGATGATACCCCGACTCGGGAAGAACATACAAAGCTCGAAAAACGCGTTACGAAAATTGAAAGAATAGTCCTTCCAAAATCGTAACTCTAGCTCCCTATTCTTACGCAATTTTTTTATTGACTGTATACCATAAAAGTGGTTTCTATGGGTAAAAGAACAATCATATCGCTATTTTTTATCGTATTACTTATTACGGCGTTTATTTTTAGAGATACGATCTACAATCGCTTTGTCCCGCATAATGTGCAGGCTCCTACCAAAAATTCGCCACCGACACAATCCGGAGCAGAGAAAAAAGATATCGAAATTCTCTACAAAAATCTTAATATCCCTTGGGAGATTGCTTTTTTACCCAATGGAGATTACCTAGTCACCCAGCGTCCGGGACAGCTTCTCCTTCTCAATAAAAACGGACCAAAGACACAAGCTATTGAAGGCGTGGAGCACATCGGTGAGGGGGGACTCATGGGACTCGCATTGCATCCGAAGTTTACGGAAAATCACAAAATCTACCTCTATCTCACTTACAGACAAAACGGAGAACTGGCAAATAAAGTTGAACAATATACCCTCAATGGCGTAGCCGTAACGGAAAGAAAAGTGATTATTGAAGGTATCAGGGGCTCTGCTGTCCATGATGGTGGTCGAATTGCATTTGGTCCGGATGGGATGCTCTATATCGCTACAGGAGACGCGGGACAGACGCACTTAGCACAAGAAACAAACTCTCTCAACGGGAAAATACTCCGAGTTACGGATGAAGGAGAAATTCCTTCGGATAACCCGTTTAAAAATGCAATATATTCATATGGACATAGAAATGTACAAGGTCTAACATGGGACGATCAAGGAAATTTGTGGGCAACGGAACATGGACCTTCAGGTCCTGAGACTGGATATGATGAAGTAAATAAAATCACCAAAGGCGGAAATTATGGCTGGCCGGATGTAAAAGGAGATCAGAAAAAAGATGGTACAATAGCACCAATTGTGCAATCAGGAAGTAAAGACACATGGGCGCCGGCAGGAGCTACCTATTATAATGGAAGCATCTATTTCACGGGATTACGCGGAGAAACAATCTATCAATCTGTACCCGATGAAAAAAATACTGCAAAGATTACAAAACATTTCACCAACGAATTCGGAAGAATACGCACTATCACACTTGGACCAGATAATTTTTTCTATATCATCACAAATAATACAGACGGACGAGGAACGCCCAAGGAAAACGATGATAAGCTGATACGTATTAATCCCGAACTCCTGCAATAACACATTTCATGTAAGAATTTGCTATTTTTTCTTGACAATTGCGTAAGAAAAATTTCATAATGGGGATGCAAGCGTATGGGACAACTTCGATATTACAAGAGATCATATTTTCGATCAGCTGAAACAGATGTAGCCTCATTTAGACCTTATCTTGTTAAAATCGTATGGATAATTCTTATCACATTTGTCGCGTATGGCATACAAAACCTCATTACCACAGGAGATATTTTCAGTTCCAAAGAGACACTTCCCATCACAAATATTTGTCATGATTCCAAGACGGGATCATGCCCTGCTACCACAAATGTCAAATTAGGGAAAAATCATCTTTGAGGGTTACAAAGAGTACATAATTCGATAAACTTTTCTGCCGCGTTTCCCCAACTCAGTGACTGTGCGTATCTTTGCATTTCTTTACCGGTAGTACTATGCGCATGCGCATCAGAAAGCAAAGCATGTATCTTGTCTGCCAACAAAATAGGATTGTTTGCTGAGGTTAAAAGCCTACGAAATTTCTTATCAAACAGATCAGATACTCCTGTTACATCCGTGGTAATCACCGGTACACCGCACGCCATTGCTTCGACAGCCGTAATTCCGAATGATTCATAATGGGAGGGCATAACAAGGACATCAGCCGCATTATAATAGTAGGGAAGCTCTTCCTGCTCTTTTCGCCCGACAAATGTTACTGACGGAGAAATATCCAAAAGTTGACGTATCTCGGAAAGTTTTTTAAGCTCCTCAGGCCATTTATGTGAAGGCTTGGAAATATCTCCTCCGACAATCCATACCCCTACACGCATCGCCGGATAATTATTTAATAATATTTTAAGCGTATATAAAAGGACATCTATGCCCTTTAACGGTTCTATGCGACCGACAAATAAAATTAATTTTTTATCATCTGGAGCACCTATTTTTTTCTTTGCAATCTCTTTTTTAATGGGTTTAAACAATTGAAGATTTACACCAGGCTTGAGAACAAATATGTTTATGCTTTTTGCGCTATACAATGTCCGCAAATATTCCGCATCCGTTTGGCTCGTGGCTATAACCTTATCCGCAAGCTGCACCAGCATAAGTTCTGATTTAATCCGATCAATACTTTCACGCTCACTTTCACTTCTTGCAACCAAATTTTTCATCAAACCCAACGTATGAAATGTCACCATAAAAGGCAGCCCTAATTCCTTTTTTATCTCCAATCCGATAAGACCGGATAAATAATAATGACAACTGACCACGTCATATACTGCGCCATCTTTCTTCATAAAGGCATAAATCGAATCAAGAAATGCGGGGATATACTGCGCTATTTCTTTTTTTGAAAGTGGTATCTCTTCTCCGGCGGGAAGATGAATCACACGAAGTGTCGGAAGCACCTGCACGACACGCGGGCTTTCTACTGACTGTGATCTGGTAAAAATATCAATCGTACAGCCTTTTCTTGCAAGCTCTTTTGATAACTCCAATACATAGACATTCATTCCTCCGATTTCCGCGTCAGCTTCATCAGAGAGAGGACATGTGTGGTAAGAAATAACTGCTAAGCGTTTCTTTTTCATTTGGATGTATTATATAATACTTCCAGATGAATACCTATATCTACGCAATCCGTCATGGAGAAGTACATAATCCTGATGGCATTCTCTATGGTAGACTTCCGGGATATGGACTAACAGAACGAGGAAGGAAAGAAGTTTTTCATACAGCGGATTTTCTCAGAGACAAACACATCGATATGATCTACGCGAGTCCACTCATGCGGGCGAGACAGACTGCAGAAATTATTCGAAAATTTCTGGAACTGGATAAAGTGCATATTTCAAAAGCAATTATAGAGATACAAACATCGTATCAGGGCATACCTTTTTCACAATTAAATTCTGTGCAGTCGGAGCTCTATTTGCAGCCCAAAGAAAAAACGGATGAAACAGTGGAGCAAATCACTCTTCGTATGCTGGAATTTGTACGATTTCTCACACAAACGCATAAAGGAAAGCGTATCGCATTTGTATCTCACGGCGATCCTATCATGGCTCTTACCGCAATTATCAAAAATATGCCCATGCGTTTTGAATCGCTTCGGACAGGGAAATATATCAAACATGCAGAAATTCGGGAAATTGTCGTGGACGACACAGAGGATATGTCTATAAAATCAGTTTTCATCCCTCATAGAGAAGGGAGAGTAGAATGATAAAGCTGTACAATTCTCGTACACAAACAAAAGAATCGTTCACCCCGAGACAGGAAAAAGAAGTAACAATGTATGTCTGCGGCATCACTCCTTATGATACGACACATCTCGGACACGCGTTCACGTACACAGCGTTTGATCTGTTATATCGGATACTCACACACTATAAATATAAAATAAACTATACACAAAATGTCACGGATATCGATGATGACATCCTCAAAAAAGCAAAACAGGTAAACAGAGACTGGAAAGAATTGGGACAATGGTGGACGGATAAATTTGTCCGTGATATGAAGACGATGCATAACACACCGCCCACACATTATGTCAAAGCCACGGAAACAATTCCGACAATTATCGAAATTGTTGAGAAGCTGTTGAAGGATGAGTATGCATACGAAAAGGATGGCAATATTTATTTCAGAGTAAAAAAATTCGCAGAGTACGGACAACTTTCAGGATATACGGAGAGAGAAATGATTCAGTTGAGCAAACAGCGGGGCGCCGACCCTGATGATCCCAAGAAAGAAGCCCCGCTGGATTTTATTCTGTGGCAGAAATCACTATCTGATGAACCGTCATGGAGTTCACCAAAACTTCCTGATGGGACAATAATTCCTAACGGCCGGCCCGGATGGCATATTGAATGCTCCGCAATTGTTTACAAATACCTTTACAAATATGTTGACATTCATGGCGGAGGAATTGACCTTATGTATCCGCATCATGAAAGTGAGATAGCACAATCCGAATCATTCACAGGTGAAAAACCCTTTGTAAACGTCTGGATGCATACAGGGCCGGTCCGATATCAGAGTGAGAAAATGTCCAAATCTCTTGGTAACCTCGTGATGGTCTCAGAGCTGCTTGAGACATATACGCCTGAAGATATCCGCTGTATGCTTCTCATGCATCAGTATCGAACGACATGGGAATATCATGAAGATGAACTCAAAAAAGCACAGATTTTGATGGAAAGAACAAAGCAAATTTTGAAAGAAGAACCCCCACAGAAGGGGGAGAGACCTGAGGAATTATTTACAGCGTTTATTGACGCGCTTTCGGACGATCTGGACAGTCCAAAAGCGCTAGATATCTTCTTCCGAACAGTAGATATGCAGCAGGAACAACCTACATACGCAACACAGGAAATCATCCTCCACATGGCCGATATATTGGGGTTGGAGTTGGAATAATAATATAAATTTTTACATATTTATAAACTATATATACATCTCACTATCCAACCGCTGTATTAATACTGACAGATGAGGCATGTATAAAATCTGTATTTTCGCATCCCGTTGCTTTAATAGCTACTAAATTCCCCTCCTGTCCTGACGCCGTAGAGAAATATGGCGTTAACCTTATTTTTGCCTGCATTGTGACAATTTCTCCATCATCTGCTGTATATTCCATAGGAATCTTATCACCCTTGGTAAACTCTTGCACTACGTGAATCATTGAAGAATCCTGCTGTGTATTTGAAACAATTTCCTTCACCTGAACTGCTGATTTTTTATGTAAAAATTGTACGCCTTCTGCCCATGATGCTTTTTCTCCAAAACCGGAAGGTTTAAGCACATATGTTCTTTTCGCCTTTGATAAATTGGCAAGATCAATAGTATGTGTATAACCATTTGGTAAACCCGGAGCAAAATATTCCTCTTGTCCAACTATCCATGTCGGGGGTATCACATCTCTGAGATGTGCAAATGCACCCTCACCTAATTCTCTTTTAAAATATTCTTCAAATCGTTTATCCCAAATAAAAGCAAGGTTTGCTTTTTCTTCCATATGGGGTGTTATTGATGGAATAATATTTCTTTTATTATTATGTGAACGGAGCAATAGATTTAATTCAGGATCTGTCATAGCATCTGCAAGATAAAATCCTCTATACACATCCTTATCACCAATTTCTTGCTGTGTATCCTGAGCTTTCCATGTTCTATGACTATTTGAGAATATTTCTTCAGCCAGATAAGACATTTGTCCGGAATATGAACTCGTTTTATTACTGTAGATAATCCTTCCCTCTACTGGAGTATTATTTTGAACGTATCCAGGAAGTGTGCCATTATCTACCATTGTTTCAAATCCCTCTTGCTGATACCCTTTATTAAGAATTTCAGCCAATGCCAGTCCAAAAGGGGATGTCTCTATTTCGCAAATAGAAAATCCGTGTGGCGTGATTATGAGATCAGGTCGTACAAAAAGATATTCTGATGACTTTTCTGCGTCCCCAAGGACTATTTCGGGCTTCCCTGTATCGAGAACTTTTTTGGCCCGTTCGTCTGTTTTATACAAAATATCTATAGCCGAAAAATAACTGACTACATCAGATCCTATTGCCATGACCTCCTTTTTCTGTACATCATCCAAAACGAAAGGTGTTGGCGACACTCTAAATGGAATTTTTTGTCCGGTATCATACTCTTTTCTTCTCGCTGAATATATAGCATGATCACCCATACAAGCCTCTAATGCTTCTTTCATAAGGGGTAATTATACATCATTTTACTGAAAAAATAATGTCCAAAGATTTTGTTAAAAAACAATTAGGGATTGCGAGTCCGGAATACATTACCGTTTCGTTTGATGAAGTACAACCTTCAACTGATTAAACATGCGCCCCTTCAATAATATGTTGAGCCATTTTATCGTAATAATTGTGTAAAGTCCTTTACTTTTCACGGGAATTGTTTTACGCTTTTAATGGATGAGGAAAGTTGCTGCCAAATCATCACGGCGCGCCAGAAGAAAAGATTCGCGCGTACTTCATATTACAATCGCTGTCTTTGCGACTCTTCTCTTGATTCTCGGGGCCACAGTCTATCTGAATGTGCAACAATACGGTTTTTGCGCAAATTCTATAAGCTGCATCAATGACCTCAGCGGCAAAAAAGAAACGGCGACTGAAGGTATTTTCCTAGGAAAAACAGTCAAAATACCTAATCAACCTGATACCCCAGCCTTCGCGATTTCGCAGATGCAGAATGTACTCGGGACGACCACATCTGAAAATAAACAAATTTTTGTCGATCTGACAAATCAAAAAATGTATGCATATGAAGGGAGTAATCTCGCATACACCTTTCCTGTCTCAACAGGGAAGTGGAATAAGACTCCTACGGGCGAATTCCGCACATGGATCTGGCTGAGATACACACGTATGGCAGGAGGAAGTAAAGCAAAAGGTACATATTATAACCTTCCAAATGTCCCGTATACTATGTATTATAGTAATAGCACTACCCCCAAAAGCTGGGGATATAGCATTCACGGAGCTTACTGGCACAATAACTTCGGTCAACCGATGAGCCACGGATGTATTAATATGCGTCCTGAAGATGCAGAACAGATATTTTATTGGACAAATCCTACAGGAAAGAATGTAGTATATGCGACAAAAGACAATCCGGGGACATTAATTACAGTATACGGTACAACTCCCAATTGAGGCTAATCAGACCTTCCGTTTGATATTACCTGCATCAGGGACAGCGGTAAAACGTCGTTGAGACAGAACACCACCGGAACGAATATCTTGTCTATTAAATCCTCTCGCAGTCAAATAACTCACTGTATCATTTTCACCATCATGCGCCACATTCACGGTTCCATCAGGGTTGTACCTCAATGTAGCATCTGCGTCCTTCACTCTTTTACAGAACCATCAGAAGATCAGATGAGGCCCGCACCGCGCATTTTAGCAGCACATCCGGGGAATTGTGTATAAATACTTGATCTATTCAATAACTGTCTTACAGCTGCTTTTTGTACTTCCAGAGGAGCAAGATCAGCTCTTTCATACCCAGTATTCATACTTTTCCATGTACCATAGGAGAATTGGAAAGCTCCATAATAACCATTTCCCGTATTTTTGGTAGGATCCATGCCTGCTTCACAGCTGCCGAGATAATTTAACGCTTCTTCTGAAATGCCTCCAGCCTGAGGAGCAACAACAGGTTGCTGCGTCGGAATTGGCGCCTCAGTAGGTTTTGTAAGAGCTTCTTGAGCAAGTCTTAATTCTTTCTCTTTGGCAATACGCATCGCTTCTGCAGCTTTTTTCTCTTTAGCTTCTTTTTCTTTTTGCAAAGTAAGAAGCACACTATTTAATGGTGATGTTTTTTCAGGTTTATCTGCCTTTAAATTGAGATACACGCCTGATTCTAAGACATCAGGATTTATGATCTCCGGATTATCATTCCAGATATTTTGCCAGTATGCATCAGAACCATAATATCGTTGTGATATGGCCTTAAGGGATTCATTTACCCCTGTCTGGTATGAGACGTATTGTCTGACAGGGACCATTTGCGTAAAAGTTTTTGTCGGTACCGCATTTTGTACAGGCGATACGGACGACGCAAAAATGAATGTTGACGCAAATACTGTTGTAAGTAATGTATCTAACATAATAAATATATTTTTGCCTTGATTTTTTTCAAGTGCAAAAGTATCGGGGCATTATAGCACAAATGTCAAATTTGTCAAGCCTATAGTGTGATTTGCTCGAAAAATCTGAGGCTAGAGCAGGTTCGGATACTAATAAGCAGATTTATCTATCCCTAAAATGTTTTTTTACAAACAATGTTATCGGTCTACTATATCTTTCATTATTAAATCTTTCAGGATTACGGGAAGAATATATCTTGCTTGTATATTTTTTGCTATCTGTCACGATAGCACGATGTCCATCTCTATTGATATGAAGTATTTTGGTAGCAACAGGTTCTATACCAAATGCTGCAATTTTTTCGTCACCATAGGCTAACACGTGTCTTGTACCGGCTTTTAACGCCCTGTTGGTACCCGGTATCTCTTTTCCGAATAAGGATATATAACTTTCGTATGTCATAAGGAATTTATTATACACATATTTTTCATAATAACAAGCGCAAGAAATAAATATAATTTGTTGAGTGTGATATTGAAAATATTGATATTATAGGGTAGAAATGATATAATCCGCGAACCTATTTATGATTACTATGAAAACAAAAAGAAAGAAGGGTGCCACGCAAAAAATAATCATCGCGATCGGGTCTCTTGGGATTTTGACGGTTATTGTCGTGGGATCACTACTTTTACAAAATGAAAATTTCATCAAAAATCAAAAACAGCAATTACGCGTAAAATATCCTCACTGGAAAAATGATGAAGCATATCAGGACGTCCAACCCACACTCACACCATCACCTACAAAAAAGCTGACACCCACGCCGAAAATAAATGGTGTAACTATACGGCCTACAACTTCTCCCTATAACCAATCCATCATCACACCTTCACCTACCACAATAGTTACTCCGCAAAGTACCATAACAATTATTCCTACTGTCGTAATACAAAATACACAAGACGCTCAACAAATGGAAATAACACCCAAATCAAAAAAAACTCTTAAAACAAGATAATCCGGCATAAACTCATCTATATTGCTATTATAGGTCTTTGACGATATAATTCTCAAACGTTTTTTTTATTACTATGAGAAAATTCACATCACTCACGAAAAAACAAAAAATAGCAACCGCCGCCATTCTCGGCATTATTGGTATTTTCCTTATCGGTATTCTTATCGTAAACGCCAAAACTGAGACCCAACCGAAACCCAAAACGGAAGTGGTGAAAAAAGAAACAGTAAAGCCATCCCTAACCCCGACTGTCATGCCTACTGATAAACCTACAGCACAAAAAGCAGCAACAATAGCACCACTGAAGAAACCGACCCCACAACCGACACAACAATCAGTACCGACTGTGGTAAATAATCAAACAAATACCACTACGCAAACCCAACCCGCTCAGCAAACACAACAGGTAGCACAAACGCAGCCAATACAGCAAAGTTATCCTGTCTGTGTTATTCAGAGTGAACTTTTATATATAGAAACTGATGAGCTTTCACCTGAGGAATGTACATATGCACAACAGAACGCAGGAGAGATCGATGAGGCAATCTATGCTGAATATGAGAGAGAATACGGACAACAGAATACACCCGCACCCACAAATGAACAAAATATTGATGTATCACCTACAGCCATACTGCAAACAAATACTCCGCAATAAGATAATTGCTTCACAGTTGCATTATTGTTATAATCTGATAGCCAAAGATATTACTTGCTGAGGTAGCCAAGGTGGTCACGGCGGGTGTCTGAAGAACATCAGATCGCAGTTCAACTCTGCGCCTCAGCACAAAAATGTATTATGTTTACGTATTGCACGCACTCAAGGATAAAGGTATCTATATAGGATATTCGCACGATCTAAAATTAAGATTTAAATTCCTCTTGAGTATTGATAAGAGAAACGATGTTATCTCTCCCGGCAATGGTTCGCAAATCCCCACATTGTAGTAAATCACTCATTTTTTTCTGAAGAGTAACCATTCTTTAATTTTCTAATGATTTAAAGAAAGTAATAAACTTTTCTTTCGTAAACTCTTGTAAAGGGAATCTTGCTATCACACCATACTTCATATCAGATAATAAATGCGTTGTCTCTTGCTGTAAAAATTGAGTAATTTTAGAAATTAATTTATCTTCTATTTCTTTTTCATATAACCAAAAATTTAAAAAATAATCAGGTGAATTCTTATTATAACCAAAACTTATTACCAGAGACATCTTCGTTCTATTAGGTGATCTATATATAAAATTGATATTCTTTGGTGTCCTATCCGCACTCCATCCTTTAATTACCGTTTCTCCACTTTGCAGATCACTGTTAAGTTTAATTACTTCACTAATTCTCTCACCAAGCCCAGCGTCTTTATACAATGACATAAACTCATCATTAGAAATAAACGTATTATCATATGTTCTAGACACAATGTCTTTTTTGACCTCAGATCCAAACAATTTAGGAATGATAATCTCAAACTCATCATGCTTGTAATATTCAAGTTCAACACCATAAATATCAAACTTACTATTTTGATTCATATAAAGAATTAAATCCTTGAGCTGATCGTGAATAGTATCCATCAAAACGACAAATTTAAAATTTCCTTCATTGAGGTTATTACTCATATTTGAAAGTAAAGTATCTATATCATCTTCTTCCAACGAAAAAAACGATTGTATTTTTTCTCTCACAGTCTGATTAAAATTTTTCTGGACAGCATTATTAATCTGTAATAAAAATGAGTCAAAATCAGGATGAGATTTCCAAAGGGATGCGCCATAGTCCAAAACTTGTGCAAGAACAGTTCTTTTATCTGGATTTTTATATAATTTTGTTTCGACAAGATATATTTCTCCATCTTTATCAATCCCAAGTGCATCAATAGGGCCGCTCCCTGTCATAAATTCACGAGCAAGAATAAGCAGTTGTACATCTTCTTTTATATCGTAGAGAGGAATGCTCTCGGGGTTATTATGAATATACTGTTGCAAAGTATCTTCAAGTCCAAAGGGAGTTTTATTAAGCTTCACAGCTCCTATACCATTTTTTGAAACAATAATTGACATTATTAATATAATATCATACCAAAGAAAGAGATTTTGGTGGACGATGAGGGACTTGGTTCGACAAGTCACTTGATAATGAGTTTACCGAACTTCTTACCATATAGTACCCCTCAATTGTAAAACAAATCTACCGGCTTCGCAGAAATTGGAGAAATGTGGCAGGTGTCAAAATAATAATGTTACAATCTTCTTTTATCTTATCCGCTTTGTAGTGTTTTGTGTTATATGTAATAAGAAATTGAGCATCACTTTCCTTCGCTCCGGCAACTATATGCGCATCATCTATATCCAACACAAAATTACTATATTGCTTCTTTATTTCACTAATAGAAGTAGGAATCGATACAATGCTCACTCGTTTTGAGAACACTTCATATAACTTGCTATCACTGAGAGACATACGCTTTACAACTTTCTCTATTTCTTTTTTTGAAAGGGACGAAATACAAAGTTCAATATCAGTCACTTCATGTAGAAGCATATATGCAGCGCCTGTTGAGGAGATAAGAGAAGAAATGATTACATCGGAATCAATAAATACTTTTAACATATCTATAATTCTGCGCGGACTTTTGCAAGCTCATCCTGTATTGCAGCAAGGTGTTTAAAATCTTCCTTTTCTGCATTATATAAATCATAATCCAAACCAGTGAAGACAAAAGAGATGGAACTGGCAGGAATTCTATACACTTTTCCAATTTTTTTTGCCACAATTTCCCCACGATCAATTAAGTCGTATACCGTATTTTTGGACAGTTGCAATATATCTGCTATCTGCTCAGGTGTATATACTTTTATAGATGAAACATTACTATCCATGACTAGATAGTACTAAAAACAACTATAAATGTCAATTGGTGGACGATGAGGGACTCGAACCCCCGACATCTTCAGTGTAAATGAAGCGCTCTACCAGCTGAGCTAATCGTCCAAAATAACTAAGAACTGAAAATTTAGAACCTAGAACTAATAGGTACGTGTTATTATACCAAATTACAATGCGTTATACATCATCCTTGCCTGTTCGTAGTTCACCACCCAACTCGTCTGCAAAACACTCGTATAAAAAAGCGTCTTATAGATATTCCCATTCTTATCGTAGAGCTCAGGATATCCTCCATACGCTTCCATTTTTGCTTTATACGCATCCAGATGCTTCTTCGCAAGCTCTTTATATTCAGGATTCTCTGAAGAAAGAAGGATAAGCGACTTGATATATTCCATACCCCAATGACTCCAGATCGTCTCACCCATGTAAGAAGGCGCAAAATATTTTACTGCGTTATAGAGACGATCTGGCTGATCATGTCGAGCATACCGAAGGGGGAAAGGGGAGTCAAATTTGTTCTTTTGAACATAGGTAATCATTTTATTGAGCTTTGCTTTATCATCAGCGTTCGTCAGATTGAAAAAACCGCTCCCGATCACGATAAACTCATCTCCTGAAAAAAGTTTCTTTTGTGTTGATTCTGTAGATAAATCATCGATAAACAACCCTTCTTCATCCCAAAAAGCAGTGATAATTTTCTTTTTCCATGCGTCAAAATCAATCTTTTTCTCAATAATGCCCAACTCCGTAGCATATTTCATCGTCGCCCAGACAATGACATTATCATAAAAAGATGACTGCCGTCTGATACCGTCACGCGCACTGGAGAGGGTAATGTCTTTACGTACCAATCCTGTCTGCGGATCAATAGATGATTCATAATACTGCATAATAATAGGCCGCATAGTATTTTTATATGTTTTAAGGAGGTCACTGGCGGCCCCTTTTGTCTGCAAAGGGAAAAGGGGCCGCTCTTCCGATGCATATAAACCTGAAATAAAATCTTCATCAGTCGTCGCCTTGAGGCCATAAAGCACCCCAAACAACGAATCCGAAGGCTCAGTATACACGTTTGTGGAGGTATACGTCGCACCAGTTACCGGCACCCATGTGGTATATGATCTGCCTGCAATTTTGTGCAATTCAAGATTGAGTGCTAATCCCTGTAGATAAATCCGCTGTCTGTTTTCCCAATCCGTTTTATCCAGTGCAAACCGACTATCCATAACGGCGTTATAAAATATCCCCAGATTGCGGATATAAATATCCGCGAAGTGGGAGCCGGAAATAATATACGGCCTTTCAGGATTAAAACTCTGTTTATGAATTGAGGCGATTATTGCCTCTTCATCACCCGTGACAGCTTTTTCAGGGAAAAAGAGGAAATACACAAAACGAACATTTTTATTGAGATTTGCAAAACTGTCTACAATAATATTTTTTGAAAACGAAGCCTGTTTCACTTTGAAAAGATCGATCTGTTCACCTTTATTTACATGCGTTATAAACGGGGATTCTATAAGGGTAGGGGATGCATACGGATTAGTAGCGTTTGCCAAAATAAGTAACAATGTAACAAAAAGAAGTAACGGGACAAAAAAATAGAATAGCTTCTTTCGCATACCAATAGTATACCAATTTTCAGGTGAGGTATAATATAGCTGTGTCATTCTGGCTTGTCCAGAATGACAAAAAAATAAACATATGAATAATCAAACAGTGAGACTGAATAAATATCTCGCGAATCAGGGTGTCGCGGCGAGACGAGATTTTAAAACACTCCTGAAACAAATTGTCGTCACTGTCAATGGAGAACGGGCAACTGAACCCGGAATCCGCGTCAATCCGCAGATAGATGATATCAGAGTCAACGGCAAAAAAATTCTTCCTCCAAAACTCGTCTATTATCTTCTCAATAAACCCAAGGGCATTATCTCTACCACGGCTGATGAATATGGCCGTAAAAACGTGTTATCGCTGATCCCGGACAAACAACGTCTCTATCCCGTGGGAAGACTCGATAAAGATACCACGGGTCTTATTCTCTTAACAAACGACGGTGAGCTTACAAACCTGCTTACTCATCCCAGATATCATGTCTCCAAAGTATATCGTGTCACGATAAAGGAGCGCGCGCGTTCAGAACAATTGCGCGCGCTCCGAAACGGAGTCCTTCTGGATGACGGGATTACCTATCCAGCGCAGGTCAGAGAACTCACATCGAATAATCAAAAAAACTATCTCGAAATAACACTCCACGAGGGACGCAATCGCCAAATTCGCAGAATGTGTGAAACAGTAGGTATCGAATTACTGGAACTGGATAGAATTAAATTCGGACCTATTCAAAAAGGTAATTTAAAAATAGGACAATACCGCACGCTCACAGAACCAGAAATTAGCACATTAAAAAACTTTCCACAGAGAGAAAAACTGTAGTATAATGTAGCTCTTCTGCCTGATCAACGCATATGGCTTTTAAAGAACAACCAACTACGCCTCCACCGGAAGTTGTGCTTTATACACAATTCCTCGGCAATGAAAAAAGACTTTCATCATGGCAAAAAAGTAAAGAATCAGCAAGATCCGCCCTCAATCGTACTTCACCAAAAATACTGGTAAAGGTCACAGAGATCGTCCTTCAGGGCATCAGTGAGGATACAACGTATTGGAATTCCGAAAGACGAAACGCATCTCTGGAATTACTGCAACTTGTACCATTGTCCAAGATTCCTCCGGAGATGACAAAAAATATTCATGAAACGTATGTAACGCAAGTAGCTGACATCTCCCCCAATCAAGATCCTCTTGGTCCCGTGGATGCGTTATTAAACGCAGGAAAAACTCTTGCCCCATTTTTCCCAAAGCAGATAAAACGTGAACTTGAACTTATCTGGAAAGAAAAAGGAGAAGGATTGCATGATAAAGATGCTTGGTCAAAAATAAAAAATAAAGTATTTGAAGTAAAAGCGCTATGCGGAACCCATGATGATAAGAGCAATATCCTCCCAAAACCTGTTATACCCAAAGATGAATTACGACAAAGGAAAATACAACGTCTGGAAAAAATTACTCAAATGTATAACAATGGAGAATTGAGTCAACATGGCGGAACTGACCCAAAACAATATTTGGCAGATTTATTTAACGTAACAAGCACAACAATAGCACATGATTTACGGGAATTAAAAATAAAAGAACTTATTCCTCACAAAAAACCCGATAATAAAGCAGTAATTTACCAATTGCATAAAAAAGGAGTTCCTCCGGATGAAATTGCGAAAAACGTCGGTATACAAACAAAAACTGTACGTGCATATTTGGGACAAATAAATCCTGCGGAAACAAGTAGACAAGGAAAACGACAAAAAATTATCTTTGAATTAAAAAGACAAGATTATTCTGATACAGATATAGCAAGACAGCTAGGGATACAAGAATCCACAGTTACTGCATACGTGAGACAACTACAACGCAGTGAACAACTCCCAAAACCTCAAAAAAAAGTATCACCAAATATAGAAGCGCGACAATCTGCTGTAGCTGAGTATACAGAAAAAGGATATTCAAACAAAAAAATAGCAGAAATGTTGGGAGTTTCAGAAACGACCATCGCGGCAGACATACAGAGAATAACGAACGGACAGACTCGACAAATCCCACAAAACGGTGAAAAAGAGAGAATTCGACAAAGACGATTACAAGTAAGAGAATTACGAGACCGTGGACTAAGTCAACGACAAATTGCTAAAGAGCTAGGTATCACTCTCAGCACAGTACAAAGAGATTCCGGCATTATGAGCGCTTCCAGAAATAAAACTATATTTATTGCGGATTAAACACCAAACTCATCAAAAGACGGGCAACTTTCTCTCCATCATGACGAATCAATGTCCGTTTCAGAAAATCTTTTTTCTCGGCATGATGGGTTTTATGAGAGAGGAGAGGAGCGCCCACAGCTTTATAATGTTTCCCTACAAAAGATTCCTCGGAAAACTCTACATAAGACTCTTTCTCAGTCGCGTAGTGTTTTAATAAATATGTACTGGGTTTCTCATTATTATAAACGACATAATCAAACAATTCCGTCCCTACAATAGCTTCCAACGCGTCCACATGATCCGCTACAGTAAACGTATCCGTTTGTCCGGAAAGCGTCATGAGATTACATACATACACAATTTTCGCCTTCGTTTTTTTGAGCGCGTCTATCATTCCTTTTATTAACAAATGCGGAGCAACAGATGAATATAATTTCCCGGCACTAAATACTACTAAATCAGCATTTTCGATTGCTGAAGCTGCTTTAGGATTAATGTCAGCAGAGGGGTCTAGAAAAAGCCGCGGAACTTCTCCTTTGGGGAAAAAATCTTTTCCATCACATTCTTCTCCGATGATATGTTCACCTTCCACAGTATCACCTGTAGGCAATTTGAGAACTAAATTACATTTGTCTGTCGTTACAGGAAACACTTCCCCATGAAGTTTGAGAATTTCACTTGCCATGGCTATCGCTTCCGCAAAGCTACCCGTCATCTCCTCAAGACCGGCGAGCAAAATATTGCCGACAGCATGTTTTTCATACACTCCATCATTGAGACGATGGTTAAAAACAGCCCGCATTTTTTCGTTTTCGGCAAGTGACACGAGTGCCTGACGGGCATCTCCCGGAGGAAGCACACCGAGTTCATCACGCAAAATTCCGGTTGAACCACCACTATCCCACATCCCCGGAATAGTACTGACAAAAGCATACGATTTAAGCGCTTGATTGACAGCAAAAGGCCCCGTACCACCGCCGATTGTAACAATTCGAATTCCTTCCTGCTTTTTTGCTAATGCTTTCATAATAGAAATGTCCCATCATTGTACCACTCCGGATAAAAAATTGACAATGGTATTCATCTATGAGTATGATAAACATATGGTTTGTAAAAGCTGCGGAAAAGAAAATAAAACAGCGAGTAGTGTGTGTGAATCATGCGGCGCGCAGTTGACAGAACAATCAGCCTCTACAGATACGCAAACCAACCCGCAGGAAACATCGCAAAGCGGACAAAAACCTACAGATGATACTCCTACACAATCATCAGAAACCCCACCGACAGAATCATCATCTCCGGATACACAAAGTGCAGAGAAAAAACCTGAAGAAGTGGCACCAACTGCGACTGCAGTATCTACAGCTGACAAAACTATGGCAAATTCGGATAACTCACCAGAAAATACATCTGAAGTCCTTTCTTCGCAAACAACCACAACAGAGGTTACCGGAACTCCCGTGGTAGTACAAGAAAAAAAGTCATCGAAATATCTTGTGATAGGTATTGTGATAGCAATTCTTCTCACAAGTATACTTGCGGCATTTTTGCTTATGAATTCCTCAAAAACACCACAACCTGATGAGCCTTTACCGACGAAAGAGCCTGTGCCAACAGATATTATCCCCACGCGGGAAGTAGAGCTGTCTCCGACAATTATTCCTCCGACATCTGCAGCCGGTCCTACAAAAACGCCGTCTGTCTTTAATTCACAATCAGCCGCGGCATTGACACAAATGATGACGAGTGGAAATGCCGAAGGATTCAAACAAGCTTTTGCAAATCCTGAGAATATCCCTACCGATGCTCAAGTAATTAAAGCCTTCCAGACAGTAGGAAATTTCGAGTTTGATCCGGGGACATTTAAAGAAGAAAGTAATGGCACGGCGACAGTCGATGCAGCACTGAAAGTACCGGGGACAGATATGAGACAAGCTATGGAAGTCACCCTAACCAATGTGGACGGAGCATGGAAGATATCATCAATATCTCCCAAAAGATAGCCTCACTTTTTTTTAGGCAAATAATATTCCTTTATAGGTGACGTCGAACCGCATACCGATGCTCCAAAAAACTGTCCGATACGCGCGCGTCTTTTCTGCCAACCGCCGCAATTTTCCATCAGAGAATTTTTATCAGCTTGGAAGAGAACTATCTTTTTTCTCATCTGATCCTGTAAATCTTTTTCATTATATTGAAGCATGGCGTCATTCATTGTTTGAAAATGATGTAACGACCTTCCGATGGTACCGGTATCATATGGCCATGTATGGTGAAAATTGCCGGCAGAAATTTGCTTTTCCTCTTCAATGCATTAATTTTTTTATCGCAGCCTGCAAGTGCCCGACATCCTTCACAATTAGCCATGCTGGCATTATAGTACGAAAATGAATGATAGACAAGAAGGCTTGATCGCCGTGCCCGCAATGCTACGCATAAGCGTTGCATTGCGGGGGATATCTCTCTTAACCAAAAACGTAAAACGTGTAACAATTTTTCTATTCTTAATTCTCAGTTTTACGTTTTACACAATTTTGATTGGCAATCTACAAAGCGTTTTTTTCGCACAATTGCCGCTGCTTCAGCCATCACACTATCACAATTTTCCAGGATTTCTCTCTTCTGTTTTTTTAGTGCTTCAACCACGGGATTAAACGGGAAAAAATTTTTCACTTTTTCTTGGTCACGGAGTTCTCTGTTTATTTTTTGTATAACAGGGCAACTTTTACACTGTTTTTCGCAACTCATCAGGGCATTCTAATACACTACGGGATATAAATCAATAATATATAATTATTGCGCGTAATTGAGGATAAAATCATATAATATCGGCGTTGATGTAATAGTGGATGAATTGAACCACACTTTATACCGAAAACACTGTCCGGGATTGGCATACGAACCACTTTGGAGAATCGGGATGGGAGCTTTGATCACATTCGGATCACTGCCGGGAGTAAAATACTGAGCAGGATCACCATTGGGTCCGACATAGGAAAAAGCTACACCGGTACAGCTTCCAGCAACAGGAAGACTCGATGCAACTTGTATCTTAATACTTGTGTCTCCGGGCTGGCTCACATTCGCCAAAAAACTGTTAAATACAGTCATATATGGAGCCGAAAAGGTAGGAGATTCAAATGTACCTGATGAGACATACTGCCCGCCTGCACCTCCCAAAATAATTTTGAGCTCTGCTGTAGCATCTCCCGTGATGATATACGAATATGCATTACCGTTATCAAGAAGGGCAGATGCGATACCATGCACACCTGATGGATATTGCAGACCGGCGCATGATGTAAGATTTGTTTCATTCTCAAGTTTTACTACCTGATATTGATATGTCCCCCCCCGTCCCGACGATGATTGCTCTATTGCCGGTCACAACTGAAATTCCTTTCGGAGACATACCATTTGTGCTGTATCCTGTCCCGACAAGGAGAGGAGAAGTTTTATCGGAAATATTGAGAATAAAGAAGTTATTCTTGCCAGCAAGATATGATGTAACAAAGTATGCACGGGTGGGATTGGTAGTACTGGAGGTAATAAATACATCTACGCCATATTGTCCGCTGCCGACTGTCATCTGTCCGGTCAGAGTAGGGGAGGCAGGATTTGCGACATTTACTATTTTAAAATTATTTGTCGTCCCACCTGTGGCGGTATACGCGTATCCGTTATTCACAAGAACTTTTTTACCGATACCGCCGATCGCGAAACCATTCCCACTATTATAATTCAGCGCTTCACTTTGAGCATAATTCTTTGCGCGATTGGTAATATCATAAATAAATAATTTGTAACTATCAGTCAATACATAGAGCTTATTGTCGAGTACATAAAGGCTGTTCGCATTGATATTACCGGGAAGATCAATACTTCCAATTTCTTTATATTTCGAGTTTGTGGGAGCATCAGAATACTGCGTCAGATCAATAATAACCACTTCTTTAGAATTGTTGTCTGTACCGAGATACGCGTATTTCGCAATTCCACCGACAAATTCCCCAAAAACTGCGTTTGTTTTATAGCCGTCAAACGTCTTTTGTGTCTGGGGGACCGGCGGCTCACCACGATACTCCTGATTTGCAAAAGATACCCCGGACGCGTTATCACCTGTCGTGGCATACACTGTCGCACCGTCCGCCGCCGGTCCCTTATCCACCGTTATAGCGTTTGCGACACCGCTTTTGGGTAAATCGACTTGAGTAATAGACTTCGCAGGCTGACACCAGTCTCCACCACCGCCACCCGCGCCCAATTGTATTTGTCCATCATCAGGGACAGTACTCCCATCAGAAGAAACTACGGAGGTATGCGTGGTTGTCCCAGAATTATAGATAGCCTGCGTTGTTTGTGTATATGTGATATTTTCTACTCTCGTGAGAAACTGTGATGAAGAAATATGCGAGATAAACGGTTTATCCCACGAAATAGTAGTAATTACTTCCTTAGTGGATGGATCCAAATATCCATCTACCGGCCCACCCACCATTTTTCCAGTTGCAGCGCTACGATAGACATCTTTTATTTCAACTTTTCGGTGTTGACCATCTACCATGTCTTCTCCTGACACTAATGTCCATTTGTTACCGGATATAAGAGGATGATACGTGCCCACGACAGAAAAACTTGACCATGAGGTATCACGTACATTCTTCACGGCGCTTTGGGTTTCTTTCATCAAAGCGACAGCTTTCATACGCTGTTCCTGCTGGGGCTTGCCATCACGAGAGATAGCGAGGCCATAGATAAGTACGGGAAGAAAGAGAGCGAGAAGTCCAATTAAAAAAAGCAATTAAAGCAGCAGCGTCCCCTTATACTCTTTTTTAAAAAATGATAATAATTCTTTTCTCATCTGGACAGTAACCATTTATATTTATTGTAATACTTTTGCAAATGTATTGGAAATACCAGAGAAAACAGTATAAAACAACCATTTGACTGTTACCAACCTTGAGCATATAATCTATAAATGATTGAACGGGCAGACTACAAAGAAATTATTTATAAATCTCTCAACACCACAGAACGCCCCGTATACGTTCCCCTCGCATTTGGTGAAAGAAAAGATACCAAAATGAACCTTTCTAATGCTTATCAAGAAATGCAGAAAGAACCATCAATGATGGAACCTTCAACAATTCCACTAGAGAACGGTGATTCACTTATTTTTTTATCTCTTCCAGCCGCGGCATCTCATACCCTTGTTTCACTACAAGCAGAAGAAAAAGATGCAGGAAAAATTGAATATCTTTCTACCCCGATGGACGGCTTTTCGATACCGGCACAACAATTCCATTGGATTTACCGCCAAAACGCAGACGGGGAAGCAGAGCCACTCACCCATAACCAGCTTGCCGCGTATCCTTATACCATTCGCCAACAAGTACTCAAAGAGCATTCGGAAAGAATTCTTGCCGGGAAAAATGATATGGATCAGGCATTAATTGACCAGAATATCCCAAATGCGGAAAGAGGATCATATATCTATGCCACAATAGGACACCACCCTATTGAAAAACGTCTTGAAGACGGATTCAGCCGCGGTCCGCAAAGTAACCCGACGATTCACACGGCTGTTACTTTTTTTCAAGATCCTGAAACAGTTACACAGACAAAAAAAATTGTAGATCTAAGCCCTCAAGAATTACTCAAAGATATTGACCCTCTCTCAGGCCTATTTTTCGACAAAACAAAAGATTCTATCAAGTCCTTACTAGAACATATCATTATTTACGATCATCATATACAAGCAACTATAGATGTTATTCCAGAAAGTGATGAGCAGAAAGAAGTATTTCCGTATGGTTGGAAAGTGACCTTCAACGAAAATACTTCTTTAGAAAATGGGCTTGAAATGGCCACGTTATTTATCAGTCAGATGAAAGGATTGTGGGAAAGCGCAAAAATTGTTCGCCAAATACCTGACGATGAAAAAGCAAAGCAGCAAAAAGAAATGGAGAAGCAAAAAATGATACAAACGATTGGC
The DNA here is from genome assembly GCA_964562445.1 of uncultured Gammaproteobacteria bacterium. Taxonomy (GTDB): domain Bacteria; phylum Patescibacteriota; class Microgenomatia; order Levybacterales; family UBA12049; genus JACDET01. The sequence goes on along the minus strand of CAZLSZ010000013.1, from coordinate 1,761 downwards.
CTTGATGGGTATACACAATTTACCAGCTTTACCAGAACATCAGGAGAAAGAGAGTCTTCTGAAATACAAGCATTGCATGAAGATATAGAAAATTTGGAAGAACGATTACAAAATCTGAAACCAAATACAAAGAAATATAAAAAACTCGAGATGAGAAAACATCTCCTTGAGGACATAAATGCTGAGCCTTCACGATTTACTATGCCGGGTGAACCGTCGTTTAATATCGTTTTTGATGTGGATGCAGAGGACAATAGGCTGCACTCATTTTTTCTAACACCGGCATTGTCAGAAAAAGGAGTCGCGGAGAAAATCACGGGAGCGATCCTCCAGCGCGCAGAACGCAACTAAACGTATGTCATTGCGAGCGGAGAGAAGCAATCTCATGCGATTTCAATTTACTCACGCCACTTTCAGGCATATTTCTCCGTTGTAAGAAGCTTTTGGATATCTTTTCGAATTTCTCTCACATCATCATCATTGAGAGGTTTAAACGTGTCATAAAATCCTGTTTCCCGATGAGGAAGCTGAACCGCATCGCCATATTTTTGGATAGTCGCAGTCTTTGCTCGGCCATAAATCTGCATATGCAACCGAGGTCCTTCAGGTTTAAAAACACTCCAATTACCCATATCCTGATAGTTCACAATGCCGATATCAACTCCACGCCGTTTCATCGCCGAGACAAGTGCTTCCCCGACGATCATAGAAAGCTTGGTATACTCAATGGCAAGAGAAGGAGAGAGCTTGGTTCTATCTCGAAGGGGAAGTTTGCAATCAATATAGATGTGTCCGCCTTCACTGCGGTCGATAAACGGCCTATCAGCCGCGCGTATCAAAAAATGATCCGTCTCATAAATAACAATTTTCATATTGTACCCTTGATGCACTTTCTTTTGAACACTTTTTGCCTTGGATAGGGAAATTGATACGTGGTTACCAAGACCAGGATCGCATGTCTACTGACCCAATATTACCCCAAGGCGGAAGTTATTCTCAATCAAAGAGAAACTATAAGAATGTAAATTGATTATGCATTCATCTGGGGATGTTTTATTTTCTCCATAACCCACATTCTGATAAGTTGCGTTGGACCCAATCCCTTTTCTCGAGCCTGTTTTCTTACAATAGTAAGAGATTTTGCATCTAAACGGATATTAATTGATTCAGATAAATTTTTTGCAAAGCTAATTTTAGTAGATTTTCCAGATGCAAATGCATTATCAAAGTTTTCTTCCCAGAATTTTGCTTCCTTGTCTCTATTTTGAAACACTGACTCATCTACTGTATTCTTTTTATTTGTTTTCATAATTTACACCTCCTTTTCAAATGCCGTGACTACATAATAAATGCCTTTTCCATATGGTTGTAAATTCCTATCTTCTGGTGATAGTACAATAGCAAGAGTTCTACCTGCTTTTGTTTCACCAATCAGTAATATTCTTTTTCTATAACTTTCAGCTGTTTGATAATTCCCTTTACAAACCTCTATAACTTCTTCTGAGCTAATAGTATGTTTTGCGATATGCTCTCTATTCCACTCATCCCAAACCAATTCTTTAACTAAGATCATATATGTTTCTAAAGAGAATCGTAGCACATTGTGATACAAAGTCAATATATGAAGAAGATTTGAACACTCTTTGAAGCTAAATTAGAAATATGCAAAGAGGAAAAAAACTTAAAAAAATTTCAAGTATTTTAGTAAAGCCCGATATATCAATCTATTCGTGTTTGATATGGAGATGATCTCCTCTGGTG
>CAZLSZ010000012.1:0-31135 GCA_964562445.1 uncultured Gammaproteobacteria bacterium | reverse complement strand
AGTGCAAATTTAGTTGATTGCATCAGACTTTACTTCGTTATTATATAGACTATAGTGTAAGATTACAAGAATAATATTGCTATATATTTTATGTAAAATATGCTACGGCATTTTGGAATAACTGTAACCCCGGACCGAATTTCGGAAGTTTTCTATTTTTTCTTATGAGAAGTTCTTTTTGATACTGCCAGTCTGGACGCTGGACAAAAAACATCCCGCGTTCAGGATGTGGCATCAGTCCAAGAATTTTTCCGGTGGGATCGATAAGTCCTGCTATGTCTTCCATTGATCCGTTTGGATTGGCAGGCAGATCAAGGTACGAACACATTTCGCCGTTAGTATAGGTGAGTGCAATTTGTTTTGTGTTTTTCAATTGTGTCATCACTGTTTTTGTCGTAGTAAATCTGCCTTCTCCATGCGCGATGGGGAGAGAGAGCTCTTTTATCCCTCTGAGCCAGGGAGTTTTTGCCGTTACTTTCATATCGACCCATCGGGTAATAAATCGAGCGGATGTATTGTTCTCTAATGCAACTTCACGTTTCGCGTCTGTACCGAAATTCGGGACGATGCCGATATTATGGATGATCTGGCAGCCGTTACAAATGCCGATAATGAGTTTGTCTTTTTGTATAAACTGTTGGATTGCATCCCAAAGATGATTGCGTATTCTATTTGCGTACGCGTTGCCTGCTCCCGTATCATCGCCGTATGAGAATCCTCCCGGGAATGAAAGAATTTGATAGTTTTCGATTTTATATAATCCGTCAATAATGTCATTGATATGGACAATATCTGTTTTTGCTCCGGCAAGTTCAAATCCGTATGCTGTTTCTTCTTCGGAATTCAATCCGTAACCTGAAAAAATAAGTGCTTTTGGTTTCTGCATATTAATAATTACTAAATGTTTTTTTATAACTTTTTTGCAATGTTGTTACATCCAAGTTGATTATTTCCTTTTGTTGTTTATCAGTAATAATAAATTCTTGCGCTTTTGTTATTTTCCCTATATGTTTGTACTCGCATCCTTTCATTATTTTTTCAAATATATTTTTATTTTGTTTCGCGACAGTGACAAGGATTCTTCCCTGACTTTCAGAAAAAAGCGCAAAATCATTTCTTTTCGTATCTCCCGGAAGATTTTTTAATGAAATGTGCATTCCCAACATTCCGCCAATTGCAGTTTTTGCCGCAGCAACAAATAATCCGCCGCGGTGAATACTGATTCCGGATGCGATAAGATTTTTTTGTACTGCTTTGTAATATGCTTTATAAAGGTGCTTGTTTTTATCCGCGTGTACTATCGGGACGGAATTCGCTTCAATATCGTTTGCAATCGCGAATTCCGTCCCCCCGATTTCATCAAATGTTTCACCCAAAATGTAGACAAGATCTCCGCTCTTTTTTGCATCCAATGAAACAGTTTTTTCAATATTATCGATAACACCGAATGACGAGATGAGAAGTGTCGGCGGGATGGAATATTTTACCGGATTTCCTTTTTCGTCAAATCCGCTGAAGTCATTAAACATACTATCTTTTCCCGAGACAAAAGGAGTTTCATACTGTACGGCATAATCATAACACGCTTCTGCGGTTTTTTTGAGTTGACCCAGTCTGATTGGGTCATTGGGAGAACACCAGCAAAAATTATCAAGAAGCGCAAGAGAGTCAGGATTTGCGCCAGTTACAACTGCGTTTCGTATCGCGGTATCAATAGTAGCTGAGGCCATATTATACGGATGTATTTCACTATCTGTAGGATACAGCGCTTGTGACATGACAACGCCTTTTTGTGATGAAAGAACAGGTCTGATGACAGATGCGTCAGCATTTATTCTCCCTCTTCCCTGAAGAGGACCAAGTACCGCGTTTCCCTGAACGATATGATCGTATTGTTGTGAGATAAACGCGAAGCTCGTTATATTGAGACGTTCCAGCATAGAGAGAGCAAGTTTCGTTATGTTTTTATTTTCTTTTATTTTTTGATCTACAGATATGGGTTCAGTAGATGCCGTTTGTAATGGTCGCTGTGGAAGACCGTCATGCAAAAAGTCCATAGGAAGATCAACGATATTTTTGTTATTATGCTGCACGATACATCGACCTGAGTCAGTAAACTCTCCGATAATAGTTGCTTCTACACCGCGCTTCTGCATCAACGCATGGAATTGTTCCCATTTAGCGGGAGGAATGGAAAGTGTCATGCGTTCTTGAGACTCGGAAATCCATATTTCCCAAGGATCAAGCCCCGGATATTTCAATGGAACTTTTTCCAAATCAACCTTCGCGCCTCCAGATTCTTTTGCCATTTCCGCGACAGAACAGGAAAGTCCACCCGCGCCATTATCAGTAATACTTGTATACAGTTGCATATCCCGTGCTTCTTTTATTAACGCGTCACTCATTTTTTTCTGCGTGATGGGATCTCCGATTTGTACTGCTGTCGCGGGACTTCCGCTATCAAGTGCTTCTGATGAAAATGTCGCGCCGTGTATCCCGTCTTTTCCGACACGTCCTCCCACCATGACGACGTAATCACCGGGATTTGCTTTTTTAAGGTGAGATAATTTATTATTGATTTTTCTGGGGATAAGCCCGATTGTTCCGACAAAAACTAACGGCTTGCCGCGATACCGTTCATGAAAGTACACAAAACCCTGCGGCGTCGGAATTCCCGACTGATTGCCTCCTGCATTTACACCTGCGATAACTCCCTCCATTATTCTTTTTGATGAAAGCATCTTCATCGTTTTTTGTTTGTTTTTGTACAATGGGATATCTACTCGGGGATCGGCAAAACAGTATCCGTAAAAATTCGCCACAGGCTTTGCTCCCATTCCAAAACCCATCGCGTCCCGATTAACACCGACAATACCCGTAATTGCACCTCCGAACGGATCAAGCGCGGATGGGCTATTGTGTGTTTCAACTTTGTGTGTCACCATATAGTCATCATCAAATACGATTCCTCCCGAGTTATCCGTAAATACCGAAATACAGAAATCTTTTTTGCCTTTTTTCTTTCTGATATCTACCGTTGCTTTTTTGATATACGACTTAAATAACCCGTCCTTCAACTCATCAATCGGATCAGCAAATATGGTATGTTTGCAATGTTCTGACCATGTCTGGGCGAGTGATTCGAGTTCAATATCTGTAGGATTTCTCCCGATTTTTTGAAAATACTCCTGAATAGTTTTCATATACGTCAGATCCAATGCAAGAGGGCCTCGTCGGGTGCCATCACTATTTGCGATCCCTTGTTTTCCTATTGTGATCAATTCTTCATCAGGAACTTTCAGGTTAACTGTACTTACGTTCTGTTTTGTCGTCAGATGTACTTTGGGAATAATGATATCCATCCCGCCACTTTTTTTATATTCGGCAAACGACTTGCAATGCATTCTTTGGATAAGGGGATTATACAAAGAAGAAGCGATATAGAGCGCTTCTTTTTTGGAAAGTGTCCCGGTTAATAAATATAATTGCGAGGTATACACATTTTCAGATTTTGTAAAAGATACTTTTAACGCATCCTCAATCATTTCCTTGGTAGTTGTCGCGACATTGTCAGTAACACCTGGTAAAAAACCGATTTCAATTGCATAGGTAAATGTTGTTTCGGAAGGGTGTTTATTGTTATCATTTCTTATTGTAAATGTTTTTGTAAGAGGATTTGTGAGACGCATGGCAATATCCTCCGGTTGGTCTTTTGAGAGTTTTTTGTCGATAGTATAAACATCCAGAATTTTTAAATCAGTAAGTGAGGTGATATGCAATTTTTTTAGGAGAGCTGATGCTTTCGTATCTTTAGTTTTATATGCTATTTCAATTCGTACTGCCATAATTATTGTGTCTTGCCGATGTCTTTGCGATACTGCATGCCTTCGAAATGGATCCCATTTTTACCTATCACTTTATATGCTTTTTTTAGCGCAGCGTCAAGCGTTCGCCCTGTCGCAGTTATCCCGAGTACTCGCCCGCCATTTGTCGTGATGTGATTGTTTATCCGTTTTGTCGCGAAGTGAAATACTTCGATATTTTTCATTTTTTCTATTTTCTCAAGTCCATAGATGGGTATCCCTTTTTGGGAGAAAGCGGGATAACCCTTTGATGCAAGTATAATACAACATGCCGCTTTATTATCCCATGTAATAGTTTTTTTTGATAATGTGGCATCAACACACGCGTCAAGGATGTCCAGTAGATCTGTTTTCAGAATCCGCATATACGGTTCTGTTTCAGGATCTCCGAATCGACAATTAAATTCAATCACTTTTGGTCCGTCTTTGGTGATCATTAATCCTGGATACAGACATCCCGTGAAAGGTATATCACGTTTTCGCATACCATTGATGGCAGGCAAAACAATATCCTTTTTAATAATGCTCAATTGTTTTTTTGATATGTCAGGAAGTGGCGTAATTGTCCCCATGCCACCGGTATTGGGACCCTTATTGCCGTCAAAAATCGGTTTATGGTCACGGGATGTCGGGAAGAGGGAAATATTTATTCCATCTGAAAATGCGTGAATTGATACTTCAGGTCCCTGCAAAAATTCTTCAATTACCACTTCCTTTCCTGATTCGCCGAAGACTTTTTTTATCATGCAATCTTCAAGAGCTGCTATAGCATCTCTGAGAGTATGGGCAATCACAACTCCTTTACCAAGCGCAAGTCCGCTTGCTTTTATGACAATAGGCGCTCCTTCTTTTTCAATATATTTTTTTGCTTTTGTAAAATCAGTAAAAGATTTATACTTTGCGGTAGGTATATTTTCTTCCTCCATTAACTTTTTTGCGAATGCTTTTGATGATTCAATTTGCGCTGCTTCTTTTGTCGGTCCGAATATCCTGAGACCGTTTTTTCTAAATACATTAACGATGCCCGCGGCAAGTATGTCATCAGGTCCTGCGACAGTAAGATAAATATTATTTTCTTTAACAAATTTTATGAGGGTATCGAAATCAAGCGCATTGATGTCTGTGTTTATCCCGACTTTTGCTGTGCCGGCTGTTCCTGGAGCAAAGAAGATGTTTCCGACTTTTTTGGATTGTCGTAATTTCCATCCGATTGCGTGTTCACGACCGCCTGAGGAAATAATGAGTATGTTTTTCTTTTTTTTATCTACCACGGAAATTCTCCTTTGCTAATAGAAATATTATTTTTGTGTACGACGTGGATTATCCGTTTCAATGCCGATGGAAGCAGAAGATATTCCATCGTCCGGACTTTTTTTTCATATTCTTCCAATGTATCCTCTTTGTGTATCCGGACTTCTGCTTTCATAATGATGGGACCTGAATCTACTTTATTTCCCGGGAGTATTTGATGGACAGTTATACCCGCGACAGGCAGTTTCCTCGTATAAGAATCCTTGAATCCGTATCCTTTCAAAACAGGAAAAGTACCCCGTGATGTTGTTACTGTTTCTGAATCAATTTTGGGCAACAATGCGGGATGGTGATTGATGATAGTGATGTCCATGCTTTGCATTTCTTTCAAAAACATATCGCTGAGGATCATATCCCACCCTGATAAAAGCAGAATATCCGGAGGATTTTTTTTGATGATTTCAACTAATTTCTTTTCATAATTATATCTTTCTTTTTTATCACTGCGTTTTTTTGTGTATTCAATAGCAATATTGGGAATCGCGTGTTTTTGTGCTCGTACTAATCCATACGCGTCTTTTTTGTTTGCTATAACATGAATAATTTCGGCCTTGATATCACCACTTTCTATAAGATCAATAATTTTTTGCAGATTTGTGCCACCTGAAGAAATGAAGAAACATATTTTTGCTTTTTCAGTTGGTCTTTTCTTTCTTATGGGAAATTTTTCCTGTTTTGCTTTGATCGGATGAGGACCGCCGAACGGATAATAATAAAAGTTTTTCGGTTCTCCTCCAAACGCTTCTGTTGTTCTTTCGATGGGAAGATAGATGACCTTATCTGCTGTTATTAATTCCGCAATTTTATTTTCAATGATGTCTAGTTTTGATTTCGCAAACATTGCTGCAGGTAGATATTTTTTGTTTCGCATATCGATTCCCAAGTTACATTTTTCTACAACCGGAGGACTTGCTATCGCGAAGTATACTTCTTTTGCTCCTGCGTCTTTTAATGTCTTAATCAGTGCTTTGCTCGTTGTCATGCGAACTGCTGAATCATCGACAACGACAACTTTCTTATTGATTATTTCATCAGGGACAATATTATGTTTTCCCCGTACTGCGGTTATTCTGTTATCCTGTCCCGGTTGGATAAATGTCCTGCCATAATAATGACTTGTCGTGATCGCGTCTACCATAGGTAGTTGTAACGTCGCGGCGACACCCTTTGCTGCGGGATATCCTGAGTCAAATGTCGGTACGATAACATCAGGAATAATTTTTTTCTCCTGCATACGTTTTGCCAGAAACATTCCGGACTTTTCGCGCCCTTCTCGTATTCGTTTCCCGTGCATAAAACTGTCGGGTCTTGCGAAATAAATATATTCAAATAAACAATGTTGCGGTCTTTTTGCTGGACCGAAGAAGAAGGAAGAGATATTTCCATTCGGTTTGATTTTAATAATTTCTCCCGGGGCGACATCACGTGTGTATTCTCCGCCGACAGCATCGATAGCGACGGATTCGGATGCGATAATCCATCCGCTAGATAATTTTCCTAAACATAAAGGGCGGATGCCAAACGGATCACGTACAGCGTACATCGTCCCGTCTTCCGTCAGCGTAATAAAATTATATGCGCCTTTCAGAAGAGGAAGTACCTGCGTGAATGTTTCATCCCATGAATCATATCGGGATCTTTCCTGCACAAGCGCGAGGGCTGCAAGATATGAATCACTTGCAATAGTTTTTTTTGTTTGCAATAGTTTTCGGATATTTGTGATATCGGGGATATTGCCATTATGTCCTAACGCAAGGGTATATTTTTTATGAGATACAACAAACGGTTGTGCGTTTTTTTCTGATCCCGATCCCGAGGTGCCATATCTGTTATGTCCGATAGCACAATCACTCTTTCCGAGTTTTTTTATTATTTTTTCTGTAAGAACAGATGATACAAGCCCCTGCCCTTTATGTGTAATGAGTTTTTTTTTGCTTGAAAGAATAGTGATCCCTGCGCTCTCTTGTCCCCGATGTTGGAGTGCATTTAATCCTTGAAGAATCAGATGCGATGCGTTGCCTGTACCAGTCCATACACCGACAATGCCGCATTTTTCTTTCAGCTTTTTCTGTATCATATAAAATAAAAACCCGCGTTGGAGCGGGGATGTTTCAGAGAATACTGTTTGGTATATATTTTATAAATTCCGGTAATGCCATTACGTAAGCAAATCGATTCTAATGTATTGTATTTGTTTCTGTCAAGCAAATGATTAGAGATACGCTTCTAATCCGCCTTTCGGCGCGAAAGCACTTTCAAATGCGATTTGATTACAATGCTTCAATTCTTCTTCAGTAAGTATTTTTTGTGAATAGAGCATTTCATATTGTTCCCATAAATGGCTTCCTTCAATATTTTCCGGCCAGTCTGTGTTTATGGTAAATTGGACATTATTCTCTAAAAAGGTTCGTAAAATAAATGTCAATTCTTCTTCGTTTTCAACTGCTTTTGTCATAATATTGGACATGGGACATACTTCCAGAACCGTTTTCCTTTTCGCAAGTTCTTTCATCAATTTTTTGTCATACGCAGCTTTTATCCCGTGACCTATTCGTTGCGGTGAAAGATATTCAAGCGCTTCCCACATATCATTTGCGTTATGTACTTCACCTGAATGAACTGTTAATCCGAGTCCTGCGTTTTTTGCGCGGGCAAAAATTTCTTTGTAATCTTTGATATGAAATGTGTCGGATGACGGCCCCGCGATGTCAATGCCGACGACGCCCCGTTTGTGATATTTGATAGCTTTTTCGAGAATAATAGTGTTTTTTTCTACACTGAATTCTCTATCCAGACAAAAAATATATCCTCCTGAAAGACCGGGATATTCGAGAAATGCGCGCTCCATACCATGCAGCATCGCGATAATGATATGATCCAAATCATGTTCACCATTTTTGTTGTGCTTCATGATATTCCCTCTAATTTCCAGATGGGCGATATTATTTCTATATGCTCCGCCGAGTGTTTCATACATCGCCTTTTCAAGAGCGATCGTACCGGTACTTAATTTATCAAGAATAGGATGATAGATTTTTCTGAGATAACTATCCAGTTCCATTTTTTTATCCTGTGTAAGTGTTATATAATTTTGAAAATCAGCATAGGATTTTTGGGGAAGTTTGTACCCCTGCTCATGAGCAATCTGCCAATAAATAAACGGATGAATTGATGCACCGATATGAGCGTGGAGTTCTGCGAGAGGATAGTCGATAAAGTGGGGAGCTTGATTAAGTGTTGATAATACCATAGTCTATTTTATAATTTTTTTCTTTTCTTTTCAAGCAAGAGTACAATTGGTGTATACTTAATTTGGTATGATGAGAATTTTGCGTTTTATTATCGGGGTAGTAGTGTTGGTGGGTATTGTATTTTTTGTTGTGAATTATTCAGGCGCGGCAAAAGAGACAGTAGGTGTAAAAGGAGTAAGCACACAAGTAAAAGCAGATGATATCACAAAGAATATCAGAAGTGATATTAATAAAGAAATACAAACAGCTGCCGATAAAGCAGGGGAAGTGAAAGTTTCTGATATTGTCACGACAATCATGCGTTTCCAAAAGATCCCACAGGACGTCAGCAGTATCAGTGCATATTTGCAGGATCAGCTCAGGAGTGTAACGACAAAAAAGTAGCTACTGATAAAAAATATGGAAGAAATACGAGAGAGAATACTGAAATTAGTGGAAAAAGTGGATGCCGATGTGAAGCGGAAAAAAATTCGCGAACTTGAAGCGGAGAGTATGAAACCGAATTTTTGGGATGATCATCAGACTGCCGCGGAAAAAATGAAAGAGATGGCTTCTTTGCAAAAAGAGGTTGAAGAAATTGAACTATTACAGTTATGGATGGAAGAGGGAGAATGGGATGAAGCGGAGAAGCTCCTCAAAAAAATGGAAATGTTACTTTTCTTTTCCTCACCGCATGACAAAACAAACGCGCTTTTGGCAATTCACTCCGGACAGGGAGGAACGGAAGCGATGGATTGGACGGAAATGCTTTTCAGGATGTACACAAGATATTTTGAAAAAAGAGGGTGGAGTTATGAAATTGTAGATCAGACGCCGGGTGAAGAAGCGGGACTGAAAAGCATTACATTGGAAGTCTCCGGTAAATACGCGTATGGATATCTGAAACATGAAGCAGGAGTGCACCGATTGGTACGTCTTTCTCCTTTTAACGCAGATAATCTGCGTCAGACATCCTTTGCAATGGTAGAAGTAATGCCGGAGGTTGAACAGGATACTGGTATTGTTATCAAAGAAGAAGATATTGAGTTTGATGCTTTCAGGTCCGGGGGGCACGGCGGACAAAATGTGAATAAAGTTTCGACAGCAGTTCGTCTGAAACATATTCCGACAGGCATTGTCGTCACCGCGCAGACACAGCGGTATCAGGGGCAAAATCGTGAATTTGCGATGAAACTCCTCAAAGCGAAATTATGGGCAATCGAAGAGGAAAAACGAAAGAAAGAAGAAGCCGCGTTAAAGGGAGGATATAAAACACCGGGTTGGGGGAATCAAATCCGGTCGTATGTCCTGCATCCGTATCGTATGGTGAAGGATCTGCGGACCAATGTCGAGACCGGCAATACCGATGCGGTGTTAAATGGAGAGTTAGATATGTTTATTGAGGAAGAGCTACGGACACTCTAATTTTTGTCATTGCGAGACGCGTCTGACGCGGCGAAGCAATCTCTTAATTACTTAATATCGTTTTGTATGGCTTTATTTATTTTCCACTTCCGCCTTTTTGCCACTGTATCGATGTAAGCATTTTGCCGTAAATATCGTTTTCCTTACCTATCAATATTGCTTTCCTTTCTTCTTTCGTAGGCGGTCTGTCTTGAAACGTGACGAACGGTATATCTGTGATGGTTGCAAGAGGAGTCTGTTCATCGCCTTCTCCTGTCACCACCACCGCGGCGCTTGCGAGACCATTGAGAACACTTTTTTGAGACATTTTAAGTGTACGATGAAAGATATCAGGTTTACCTCGATAATCCTGTAATGCTTCAAATCCGCACCAATCAATGCCGACTCCTGTTATCCCAAAGACCAATGGGGTTAACCTGCTGTCCGTGATAAGAATACCGACATTTTTTACTGCATATTTTTTCCTGACATGCTCCCATATTTGCTGTGTTGTTTTATGTAGATTTTTCGGCCAGAGGAGATAGCCCTCCTCAACATTGGATTCATCAATGCCTGCATTTGCCACCAAAATATTGTTAGTTATTGTCGGTATGACAAGTCCGAATTGCAGTAATTGCTCATCTATATAATAGTAGTCGGCGTTATCTATCACGAGTGTTTTTTTGTCAATATTTTTTCCTTTTGCGATACGATTTTGGGAGATACTGATGATTTTGGATGCAATGACAATAATTGTCTTTTCTTCGATTTTCGGAAGGTATGAATCCAGAATAGTTAAGAGATTTTCTGCTGCGGTGATTTTATGTGTTTTATATGGTGTTACGATCATCTTTTTTCGGATTTCAGCCATTTTACACCGATATACACGAGTGGTGTTTCAATAACGGACATAAAGCAGCGAAGGAGGTAATATGGGATTGCTATTCCCAAAATAAATGTCATATTCTCTTGGAATGGCTTATCAAGCGCATAAAACGCAAGTATCATAAAAATACTCACATCAATGAATTGAGATACAAAATTGGAGAGATTTGTTCTTAGCCAGAGTTTTGTTTTTCCGAAATGTTCACGAAGTTTTGCAAAAACATAGATGTCAGCAAATTCACTTATTGTGAACGCGATCAAACTCGCTGCTGAAAACCGTGCGGAAATAGTAAAGATGGTATCATACGCATTTTCTGTAGGGAGAAATCGTTTGCTTGGTGGAAGGTTCGTGACAATCAGTAAATAAAGTAAGATAAAACCGATCATCACGAGACTTGTTTGTACCATACTTCGTGCGCGTTCTTTACCGTAGACTTCCACGATAATATCGTTTATAGAATAGATAAGCGGAAGCACAAGCAATGAAACAGAACCATTCACGGGGAAGTTTCCGATACTAAAGAGAGGAACGGTTTTTGCGCCTGTAATTTCAGAGAGAATAACGCATGTAATATAAAAAGCGATAAGAAAGTCCAATTTTTTTATTTTCATCTTTGATTATCGAATTATAACGCAAAAAAATGTGCTTTTCCATAGATTCGTATGGTTGCACAATACCCATAAATATGTTTTACTAAAAGTACCCTAATCGTAGGTAAAATCCCATGGAAGAACAGAAAAAACAGACAATACAAAAAGTAACAATTAACTCTTCTAATACATCTCCTTCTGCTTTTGACGTAAAAAAAGATACAGGACCAATGAGTTCATTTACATCAGCAAAAGAAGAACCTTCGACAATAAAAGTACTTTTTGTGCTTCTGCTCATGGCTGCATTGGGTGTGGGTACAGGATATGCGGCTGCTTCGTTTACTTCAAAGCCGGGTAATTCAGGTGGGCTTCCGCAAGCGCTGAATCCGAATGCTCCGCAAAAAGGACAATCGTTTGGTGTGGAAGATACAACTGAGTATAAAGATACTGCTGAAGGTATTGTAAGAGAAGGAGGTATTGAAGGTGAAGGGCAATATCATCTTGAGCGAGAAGGGGGAGAAAGTCAGAATGTTTATATGACCTCATCAACAGTAGATTTATCTAAATTTATCGGGAAGAAGATAAAGGTGTGGGGTGCAACTCAAGCCGCGCAGGCTGCCGGATGGCTTATGGATGTAGGAAAAGTTGAAGTGTTATGATCAGATTAGAAAATGTTACAAAATCATATCCGACAGGGAATACAGCATTATCAGATGTCACTTTCTCGATAGATAAAGGAGAATTTGTTTTTTTGGTAGGGCCATCAGGTTCAGGTAAGACAACATTGTTTCGATTATTAATTCGTGACACACTTCCTACTGAGGGTGCGATTCATATAGGCGATTGGGATTTGGTGAAGCTTCCGCATAAGAAGATTCATCATTTACGAAAAAATATTGGGATGGTTTTTCAGGATCTGAAGCTTTTGCGGGACAGAACCATATATGAAAATATTATGTTTCCTTTGGAGGTAGGAAATATCAATTCTGCCGAAGCTCGACAACGGGTTGATGAAATCATTGAGCGTGTGGGGATCGCGGAGCATATTCATAAATTTCCTATTCAGCTTTCCGGTGGAGAGTTGCAGCGCGCGGCGATAGCGCGCGCGCTGGCATTTAATCCTGAAATACTGCTTGCCGATGAGCCAACAGGTAATCTTGACAATACGACATCGTGGGAAATCGTAAAGTTATTGCAGGATATCAATGCGAGTGGGACGACAATTATTATGGCGACGCATAACGCTGATATTGTGAATAGCCTCAAAAAACGGGTACTTATTTTGGAAAAAGGGAATTTGACCATTGGGGGTACTAAGGAGAAAAAAGAAGAAGTATGAAAGCAGTAAAAACAACATTTAAACATATTAGGAGAAGTCCGTATCAATCATTGGCAGCAGTTGCAATCATGATGCTGACATTCCTTTCTATCACTATGTTTGCCTTTTTAGTTTTCGGCTCTTCGGCAGTTATTAAGTATTTTGAATCCAAACCGCAGGTTACTGCATTTTTTAAAGATGAGGCAAAACCGCAGGAGATTGAACAATTATCGGCGCAGCTAAAGGCATCCGGCAAGGTGTCATCTACCAAGTTTGTTTCCAAAGAACAAGCATTACAGATTTATAAAGATCAAAATAAGAGTGACCCATTGTTGTTGGAGTTGGTAACATCCGACGTCTTGCCTGCTTCATTGGAAGTCTCCGCATATAGAATTGAAGATCTCGGTACGATAGCGCAAATGTTGAGGAGTTCTACACTGGTTCTTGAGGGTGAAGAAGGTGTAATTCATCATCCGGAAGTCATTCAACAATTGTCGAGCTGGACAAACGCGATCCGTATTATCGGCATAACGCTTATTATCATTCTTGCGATTGTGTCTGTCTTTATTATGATGACAGTTATAGGTTTTAAAGTTTCGCAGAAAAAAGAAGAAATTGAAATTATGAAATTATTATCTGCGACAAGTACATATATTCGAATGCCATTTATTTTGGAAGGAGTATTTTACGGATTGATCGGTACTCTTGTGGGATGGCTGTTGGCCTCTATAGCCTTGGTATACGCGACGCCGTTTTTACAGACATTCCTTGGTACAATTCCGCTTCTTCCAGTGTCGCCACTTTTTCTGGTAGGATTGTTGGGAGCTGAATTAGTCATTGCTGTCCTGCTGGGTATCCTCGCCAGTTCACTCGCAGTTTTGCGATATTTAAAATAAGAATAATTAATTCATATGATGAGAAATTATATATACATAGGGGGTATCTCCCTCATCTTTTTATCGGTAACAAATATTGCCCTTGCACAGAGTGTTAGCCCTACGACTGTTTCTCCTACTACGGCTCCTGCGCCGGCAGGTAATAACGCAGCACAGATAGGGGCATTGAATGATAAGATTCGCGCACTTGAACAAAAGGTATCAGATCTCAAGTCGCAAGGAAACTCATTAACTTCACAAATCAGCGCGATGGATAATCAAATTACCTTAACGGAATATCGTATTGACGCGACGAAAAATCAAATGATGGATATCACCCTTGATATCGCGGCGGCAGGCAAAAGGATGCAAAATCTTGAAGGATCTCTCGATAATGTCACAAAAGTGTTACTCAATAGAATCGTCGCAAATTACCAGGCGGGCGGATCAAATAATATGCAGGCGCTTCTGACATCAGGTAATATCAGCGATATGATAACACGCGCGAATTATTTAAAATTGGTACAAACACATGACAGAAAATTATTATACGATACGCAGCAGGCACGAAATGACTACGCGAATCAAAAATTAATTTTGGAAAGTAAGAAGAAAAAAGTTGAAGAGTTAAATAAGCAATTGCAAGAGTACACTAAGCAACTGGATCAGGATAAAATTAATAAACAGCAGTTGCTCAGTGCTACCAAAAATGATGAAGCGCATTATCAAAAATTACTTACAGATGCGCGTGCGCAGGTAAATGCCATGAAGTCATTTACGAGATCTCAGAGCGGTTCCCGTCTTTTAGGTACAGTGACCAGTGCAGACGGATGGTATTTCTCTCAGCGTGATTCTAGGTGGGGTAATAATTTGATGGGAAATTCTCCTGAGACAGTATGGGAAGTCGGTTGTCTTGCATCATCCATGGCAATGATCATGAAAAAACATGGACAAGATGTCACCCCCGCAACGATTGTTTCCAATAGTTCATACTTTTTCTCAAATACTGCGTATATGCTTATTCCATGGGGGGGCGGAAAATTTACTTCCCGATGGGGAAATAATACCGCTTTTATCGATGAAAAATTAGCGAGTGGAGAACCTGTTATCGTCGGTGTAAAAGGTTCCTCCCATTTTATTGTGCTTAAAAGCGGATCAAATGGCGACTATATCATGCATGATCCATGGGAAGGACCTGATCTTAAGTTCAAAGATTATTATTCTTCAATTTCCCAATATGGTTGGATGAATTAATTTGCCTCTTTTATTTTCATCTCGAAAAAGTATAATTAAAATAGAGTTTCTCTCTTTAATGACATACTTTTTTTACATTACTATTTTGATCTCATTTTTTTACGTTTTTTGTACGCCAGTATTTGCTGATGAGAAAATAATAATCAATGAATTTGTGGTGCATCCCGGTGAGGGTACTAAAGAATGGGTCGAAATATATGTTCCAGAAGGGAAGGATTGTACAGGGTACTGGATTGATGATGATACGGATTTTGATAGTGATACAGGAAATGGAAAGAAATATCATATCGAACAATATCTACATGATAGCTTGTCTCGGTATTACATCGTAGAATTGCCTATAGCATTATTCAATAATACTGAAGATAATATTATCCTTTTTGACGCACAAGGCAATGTCGTCGATCAATATATCTATACATCAGATCCGGGAATCGATATATCCATCGGTCGAAATCCGGATAGTAGCGGAATTTTTTATACACTTCTTTTTGTAACCAAAGGGAGGCCTAATAGTCTACCAATACCCACGCAGACACCCATACCCAGTCCTACAATAAAACCGACAAAAGAACCGACGATTGAGCCCACCCAAAAGATACCTACTCCGATGCCGACATCAATACCTTTTATTGAAGAAAGTACCTTTCATATCTCTCCGATACAGCAGGTAAAAGGGGCAAGTATAACGACAAAACAACCGGCAAAAAGTAATATCGCAACAAGCGGGGCATATCCTACTGTTATTTTACTTCCCGAAGAGACAATCGCACCCACATATACACGGCCATCGCCTACAGGTATCGTGATGGTAAAAAGCGCTTCCAAAATAGGCCCATTTTATACCATACTCGGCGGACTTTCTCTGACAAGCTGTGCTATACTCATGGTTATAAAAAGATGAAAACAATTGTTAGCAAAAATTTTGAACAGACAAAAAAAATAGGTTTTACTATCGCAAAAGACCTTCATGGTGGAGAAGTTATTACGTTAGAAGGAGAATTAGGCGCTGGGAAAACTACTTTCATGCAGGGATTAGCAAAAGGGCTTGGGGTTACAAAAAATATTATTTCTCCGACTTTTATCATCATGCGGAGTTATGAACTTCCAAAAGGTACTCAAAAGAAAATGTTATATCATGTTGATCTCTATAGGATTGAAGATGAGAAAGATATATATGATATAGGATTACCGGATATAATGGGAGATCCCGAAAATATTGTTGCTATAGAATGGCCTGAAAAAATGGGAAGTTTACTTCCTGAGAAACGAAAAAAAATTATAATTGAATATTGCGGAGAAAATGAACGAAGAATAACTATGGAATAATGGGCTAATAGTTAGCTGCGCTGCATACAATTCTGAATCCTCTGTTATTTTTGGTATAGGTACATCCTTTTGGAAGAGATGGTAATACAGTTGTAATGTGTTCATTTGCGTTTTTCGCGCAGTCAACTGTCATAGCGTTTATATCCGATGATGGTTTGCATTCCGGAGGCAACGGGACATCTACAATCGGAATAGGCGTTTGCAGGGGATCACATGCAACAGTATATCCGCTATTTGTTGTTTTGTATTGACATTGTGGAGGGAGTTGCGGAAGGATAATTGATAATGGATAAGTAACATTTGTCATATCACTTTCATCTTTTTGCGGGAGTGGGGATGCGCAGATAAGGATAGTTTTTTTATTAGTTGTTTCATACATGCAATTTTCGGGAAGATCCGGTAAATTCTGTGTCGTTTCTGTAGCAGCTTGCGATTGGATGCTATTCCGTTCTTGTGTGTTAAATAAGAAAATATTTGTTCCCAAACCTACTAATAATATGAACATTGATAATCCTACCAGTATGCGGGAATATAAGAATGTTTTTTTTCGTGAATCGTTATAATACTTTTGTGCGGTTATGATTTCTTTTTTTACTTCTTCCATTATATTAAGGATAGTTTGCGGGTGACTGCTTGTCAAGATAAAGCGGATTCTGTACAATTCCTGTAGATGGATAATGATATAAAGCATGCGATTTCAGTTCTGAAGGATGGGGGTATTATTATTTTCCCTACAGATACTGCTTATGGGATCGGTTGTCGTATTGATGATTATGATGCAATACAAAGGTTATATAAAATTCGTTCCAGACCATCGACACAAGCATCTCCCGTCCTCGCTTCCAGTTTGGTAATGCTCAAGCCGTTTATTAAACCATTATCCGAAGAAGTAATAAACACATTAATAAAACCATATTGGGCAGGAGCTTTAACCCTCATAGTACGCTGTAATACAAAGAATGTTATCAGTTATGTGCGAGGTGGTAGTGATACGCTGGGTGTACGTGTCCCGAATCATTTAACTACCTTGGAAATCATCAATGGGATTGGTGTTCCCATCATCGGTACTTCCGCAAATTTACGTGGCGGAAGGACACCGTTTTCTATGAAAGATTTGGATTATTCTTTGGTCAGGCAAGTGGATTATGTGGTCCCGGGTAAATGTTATAAAAAACAGGCATCAACGGTAATTGATGTGACACAAAAACCTTGGAAAATTCTTCGTGAAGGAGCTATAGATTTATCTGATATTATTTCTGTATAATTTTGTAATATCTTCATGGCAACAATAGAGACAGAAAAAATGCACGATTAAAGTGTTATATAATACACATATGATTCTTTCTATAAATACATCAGATAATAAAAAAGTAATCGTTTCCTTAACAATAAATGGAAAGGAAGATATTTTGGAAATTGCGCCGGATAATCGAAAATCACAAGCTGTTTTACCGATGATAGATGCATTATTGCAGAGGAATAATGCATCTCTTAAAGATATTACTGCAATAAAAGTATGTACAGGTCCCGGGTCTTTTACGGGACTTCGGGTGGGTATAGCGATTGCCAACACGCTGGGATATTTGCTGCGTGTACCGGTAAATGAAAAAAAAGTTGGTGAACAGGTAGAAGCAATTTACTCGTAGTGAATAATGGTGTTATACTGAGATTATGAAGGAATTTCTGCATCATTTGGTTGTGCCTCGAGAGTCTAATAATCATCGTTCCCGTCTTCTCCATTATGAAATAATGTTTTTGGTAATCTCAGTACTTGTTTCGGGTCTTATTACGATGGTCGGCATCCATAGGGAGTACCCTGCAGTATTGGGGATTTCTACAAACATTTCAGTAAAGGATTTATTGCAGGATACCAATAAAAAACGGCAGGAAAACGGACTTGCTCCATTAGCGCTTAATGAAAAACTCAATGATGCAGCTGCGCACAAAGCGAAAAACATGTTTGCTCAGAATTATTGGGCGCATGTCGCTCCGGACGGGACTACTCCATGGGTTTTTATAAAAGATTCGGACTATCAATATCTTTATGCGGGAGAAAATCTTGCTCGTGGTTTCACCACAGCTGATGAGGTAGTGGATGCTTGGATGAAGAGCCCGTCGCATAGAGAAAATCTTTTGTCCCCAAATTATACCGACATAGGATTTGCTGTCGATTCAGGAGAATTGACAGGGAGTGAGACAGTATTGGTGGTGCAAATGTTCGGGAGTCCTTATGGTTCTAAAGAGGAGTTGGAGGCAAAAGTGCTTAATCAACCTGTTCCCTCATCCTCAGGTAATATTGAAACTGCTCCAACTTCTATGCCGCCTGTGGTGGTCGCTTCGCAAGATACCGATGCGGGCGTGGCTGCGATACAGAGCAATCCTCTTGTAGATATGGGGTCGCTGAAGAAAAATGCATTTTTCTTTTTTATCAGTATTTTCATTGTGGTATTGCTAATCGATGCAATTATTATCGAAAGAAAGCAAATTGCCAGAGTATTTTCCCACAATATTGATCATATCCTTTTTCTCTTATTTGTTTTGTTAGCTGGTATACTTATTGGGAGAGGTATGATTGTATGACGAAAAAAACGAAAAATCATTATGGGTATTATGGTATTTTGGTGTTGATTCTGAGTGTCGGATTAATCCTCATCGGTTCTTCAGGGTATAGTCATCATCTGCAAAGTGTTTTTATTATTATGACAGCGATTCTTTCCTTTACATGGTCAGTAGCGCATCATTATGTGCATCATCAATTGCATCCGAATGTAGTGATTGAGTACGCGCTTATCGTAAGTTTGGGAGTCATTTTATCTTTTTTTCTTTTTTCTTCATGAAATTATATCTTTCCTTCTAGACGTGATATGGTACAATTGATGATATGAAAGGAATAATTCTTGCAGGTGGTAGAGCAACGAGATTACGTCCGCTCACAAAAATAACTTCAAAACAGCTTCTTCCCGTATATAACAAGCCCATGATTTATTATCCGATTGAAACCCTTCTTAAGGCAGGAATTCGTGAAATACTTATTATTATCGCGCCGGATTATTCAGGTCACTTTTTAAATTTATTAGGCTCCGGTAAGGATTTCGGCGCGAAATTTACGTATGAAATTCAGGAAGAACCGAGAGGACTTGCTGATGCGTTTATCGTCGGAGAGGACTTTATGAAAGGAGATAATGTCACCATGGTCTTGGGTGATAATATTTTTGAAGATGATTTCACAAAGCCGATTACGAGTTTTAAGTCAGGTGGACATGTTTTTGCCAAAGAGGTTCCTGATCCTGAAAAGTCCGCAGTCGTCGAGTTTGATGAAAACGGGAAAGTGCTTTCTATTGTCGAAAAACCGAAAGAGCCCAAGAGTAACTATGCAGTACCAGGTATATATATTTTTGATCATCGTGCACCGGAATTTGCGAAGCAGTTAGCTCCTTCAGCCCGTGGAGAACTTGAAATAGTAGATATGTATATGAATTATTTCAAAAGAGGAGAGCTAGAGGTTACAAAGATTAATGGTTGGTGGGAAGACGCGGGGACTTTTGACGGATTACTTCGAGTAAATAATTTCATTGCAGAAAAAGTAAAATCCGGGAAATAAGTATGCGATTATTAGTGACAGGCGGAGCAGGCTTCATCGGCTCCAATTTTATTCTTTATTGGTTAAAAAATCATCCGCAGGATTCAGTTGTGAATTATGATGCGTTGACATACGCAGGAAATCTGGAAAATCTGAAGTCTGTTGAGCAACAGGCGAACTATCAGTTTGTTCAGGGAGATATTTGTGACGTGGAAGCTGTGGGTAAGGCAATGGAGGGCGTGGATGTCATGGTGCATTTCGCGGCGGAATCCCATGTGGATCGTTCGATTATTGATCCGTCAGCGTTTGTCAGGACAAATGTACTAGGAACACAAGTGCTTTTAGATGCCGCGCTCAAGAACAATATTGCACGATTTCATCATATCTCCACAGATGAGGTTTTTGGGAGTTTATCATTGGAGACCTCGGAGAAATTTAATGAGCAGACGCCATATGACCCGAGAAGTCCATACGCGGCGAGTAAGGCAGGTTCCGATCACCTCGTCCGGGCATATTACCACACATATCAACTGCCCATAACGATTACGAATTGTTCCAATAATTTCGGACCCTATCACTTCCCCGAAAAGCTGATCCCACTTGCTATAACAAACGTGATGGAAGGAAAGAAAATACCAATTTATGGAGACGGATTATATGTCCGTGACTGGCTGTATGTAGAGGATCATGCTCGGGCAATTGATGTAGTATTGCAAAAAGGGAAAATTGGAGAGACGTACGTCGTAGGTGGCATGACGGAGCTTGCTCCTAATATCGATATTGCGCGTAAAATTTTAAAGCTTCTCGGAAAAGATGAGAGCGAGATTGAGTACGTAAAAGATAGACCTGGACATGATCGTAAATATGATGTGGATTGGACAAAGATTCATCGTGAGCTCGGATGGGAGCCACTCCATAGTTTTGATGAATGGCTTGAGAAAACTGTAATATGGTATCAGGAAAATCAGGAGTGGTGGAAACGAATAAAATCAGGTGAATACGCGGAGTATTATAAGAAACAATATCAAGAAAGATGAAAGTACAGAGTAGCGAAACAACGTACAAAGCAAAATATTTTCAAATTAAAAAAAAGACGTTTGAGAGAAACGGGAAAACATTTACCAAAGATTTTATAGAGAGAAATCCGGTGGTAATGATCATCCCATATACTACTGATGGGCAGATATACCTTGAGTCTCAATATCGCGATGCGCACGCGCGGACCGGTATTGAAGTTATTGCTGGCAATATGGAAGCGCCCTTTGATCCGCTTGAGAACGCAAAAAGAGAATTAAAAGAAGAAGCAGGGTTAACTGCCGCGAAATGGAAACTCATCGCACAGTGGGAAATATCACCCAATATGAAAGCGCCTCTCTATATCTATGCAGCAACTGATTTGACTGAGGGTGAGCAGGAATTGGATATTGATGAAGAAATAGATATTGTCAAAATGCCGATTGAGGAAGCTATAAAAAGAGTTATGGATGGTACTATGGATATCGCAGTGGAAATTACACCACTGTTATTTTTTGAAAAATTATGGAAGGAAGGGAAATTATGAAGATATTTACGATTGGCGGCTCAGGAATGGTCGGCTCACGATTTCAGGAGTTATTGGGTGAAAAATATACTTTTGATGATTTGAGTAGTACCAAGGGTGTTGATATCACCAAGCCGGAGAGTTTGGATGTGATTGCAAAGGATACTGAGCATGATGTTGTTATCCATTTCGCCGCGAAAGCTGATGTAGATGGGTGTGAAAAAGATAAAGCATTGGGAGAGGAAGGAGACGCGCATCGCATCAATGTCGGAGGGACACGCAATGTCGTGGAAGCATGTAAACCGTCCAACAAAAAACTTGTGTATATTTCCACTGACTTTGTGTTTGACGGCAAAGATGCTCCTGATGGAGGCTATACGGAGGAGGACGAGCCGTATCCGATTAATTGGTATGGCGAGACAAAATATAAGGGTGAAGAGGTTGTCCGCGATTCGGGCTTGCCTTTTATTATTGCCCGAATCGCATTCCCTTACAGAAAAACGTTTGATGCCAAAAAAGATTTCGTCCGCGCCATCGCTGGGAGACTTGCTGATAATCTGCCGATCGCAGCAGTGACGGATCAATCGATTACTCCGACATATATCGATGATATCGTGTCTGCAATAGATACACTGATGCAACAGAAGGCAGAGGGTGTGTATCATATTGTCGGAAGCCAGAGTCTTACGCCGTATGATGCATCAATGAAAATTGCTGAGGTTTTTGGATATGATACGAATTTGATCTCAAAGACCACGGGGAATGCATTTTTTGCCGGTAGGGCTCAAAGACCCTTTCACTTGTCATTAAATAATGCTAAAATAAAACAACTTCAGGTGACGCTTCGAACATTTGACGAAGGTCTGAAAGAGCTAGTAAACGTATGACAATAACATTTGTAGGACACGGTTATGTAGGATTAGTGAGTGCTGCTGTTTTTGCAGATTTAGGCAATACCGTATGGGTCATCGGACATACTCCTGAAAAAGTGAATAATCTTAAAAAGGGGATAATTCCCATTTACGAGCCTGGGCTTGAAGAGGTTGTAAAGAGAAATGTAGAGGCAAAACGGCTGCTTTTTACCATGGATTATGATCCCGCGATTTCCCAGTCTGATGTCGTATTTATCGCTGTAGGAACACCTCCTAAAGAAACAGGAGAGGCAAACCTTGATGTAGTTTTCGCTGTTGCCGAAAAAGTCGGGAAGCATCTGGATGGGTATACTGTCGTGAATGTAAAAAGTACCGTTCCTGTCGGAACAAATAGGAAGGTAAAAGATCTGATTGAAAAGGTAAAGCCGAAAGACGCAAAATTTGATATTGCGTCCGTTCCTGAGTTCTTGCGGGAAGGTCAGGCGATTTCGGACACTCGTTATCCTGACAGAATCGTATTGGGAACCGAATCAAAACGGGCTGAAGACTTACTGGTGGAATTGCATACCCCGCTTATGACAAGTCAAAAAGGAGAAAAAGTCGGAGACGGATTATTCTTATGCAATATTGAGACAGCGGAAATGGTGAAGTATGCTTCAAACGCGTTTTTGGCAGTTAAAATATCATTTTCGAACGCGATTGCGCAGTTATCTGAAGCAACGGGTGCTGATGGTCTGAAAGTGCTTGAAGCAATGGGCATGGATAAAAGGATTGGAAGCGCATTTTTGAGCCCCGGAGCAGGATATGGTGGAAGCTGTTTTCCCAAAGATGTCAAAGCGCTTATCTCAATTGCGAAGGATTACGGATATAATTTTGCGTTACTCAAAGAAGTTGAGCAGGTAAATGAAGACGCCATGAGCGGTATCGTAAAGAAAACTACAACAATGCTTGATGATAATGTAAAAGGGAAGAAGATCGGCGTACTCGGACTTGCGTTTAAGCCTGATACGGATGATATGCGTTTTGCGCCGTCACTTGTTGTAATCAAATCACTCTTGGAAGAAGGCGCCGAGGTCTCCACGTTTGATCCGATTGCTCTTGAAAATGGAAAGAAGCTTCTTCAAGGAGCAAAAAATATCCAATTTGCCAAAGATGCGTACGAGGTTGCCAAGGATGCAGATTTATTGATTATCGTAACTGAATGGAATGAATTCAAACAGCTCGATTTGGAAAAAGTAAAAAAACTTATGAGGACACCAAATCTCATTGACGGACGAAATATTTATGATCCGCAAAAAGCAAAAAAACTAGGCTTTGCGTATAAAGGTGTCGGAAGATAATGAAAAAAGTACTCATCACAGGCATAGGTGGTTTTGTCGGAAAACATCTTGCTCATTTTCTCCTTTCTCAATCGGACTATGAGGTAATCGGCACATATAGAAATAATCCCTTCAAGAGCGCAGATGGAACAGATGGTGTCAAAAGTTATCAGGTAGATTTACTCAATGAGGAAGAAGTACTTTCTTTAATGGGTGAGGTAAAACCTGATTTTTGTATCCATCTTGCAGCAAGCGCTCCTGTAGGAGCAAGTTTTTCATTTCCACAAAAAACGATGATGAACAATATCCTGGGGCAATTACATATTCATACTGCCATAAAAAAAATACAATTACAAAATATGCGTTTAGTAATTATTACATCAGGAGAAATGTATGGTCTGGTGAAGCCCGAAGAATTACCTATTGATGAAGATACAAAAATGCGACCGTTAAGTCCTTATGCAGTTTCTAAAATAACACAGGATTTTCTTGCTTATCAACAATTCCTATCACATAAACAAGATATATTGCGATTGCGTCCCTATAATCATATCGGTCCTGGGCAAAAAACAGGATTTGTCGTCGCGGATTTTGCCAAGCAGATTGCTGAGATTGAGAAAGGCATGAAAGAGCCTGTCATTACAGTTGGTAATCTTGAGGCAAAGCGGGATTTTACCGATGTACGCGATATGGTAAAAGCATATCAATTAGCTCTGGAAAAAGGAATTTCGGGAGAAGCATACAATATCGGTTCCGGCGTCTCTGTCCGGGTGGGAGACATCCTTGAGATGTTGGTGTCATTAGCAGATACAAAGGTTCAAATTAAAAAGGATCCTTCTCTTTTTCGTCCGATAGAAGTTCCTGAAATTATCTGTGATAATACAAAATTTGTTGATCTGACCGGGTGGAAGCCTGAGATCCCTTTGGAGACGACATTGAAAGAGACACTGGACTATTGGAGAAAAATTGTTTAGAATAGAGAATATATTCTTATGAAGTCAGCTCTTATTACAGGAATTACAGGACAAGATGGATCATACTTAGCAGAATTTCTGTTGAAAAAAGGATATAAAGTATACGGGACAGTAAGACGCCTCAGTACCCCAAATATCGAAAATATTGCTCACATTCAGGATAAAGTCACCCTACTTTCCGCGGATTTACTCGACTCATCGTCTATACATCAGGCAATAGAAGAGTCCCAGCCGGACGAAGTCTATAATTTAGCAGCGATGTCATTTGTAAAGACTTCATTTGATCAGCCAGTATTGACCGGTGAATTTACCGCGATTGGTGTCACACGTGTATTGGAAGCTGTACGAAAGATCAATAAAAATATTCGCTTTTATCAGGCATCAAGTTCTGAAATGTTCGGAAAAGTAACAGAGACGCCCCAGAAGGAAACGACACGGTTTTATCCGAGAAGTCCGTATGGCGTTGCCAAAGTATACGGACATTATATTACACTGAATTATCGCGAAAGTTATGATATGTTTGCGTGTTCCGGAATACTTTTTAATCATGAGTCACCCCGACGTGGTATTGAATTCGTGACACGCAAGATCACCCATGCGGTTGCCCGTATCAAGCTCGGGAAACAGGAAAAGTTGGAGCTGGGCAATATGGATGCAAAGCGTGATTGGGGATTCTCTGGAGACTATGTCGAGGCAATGTGGCTGATGCTCCAGCAGGACAAACCGGAAGATTATGTTATCTCAACAGGGGAAACGCATTCTGTCCGTGAGTTTACCGAACTCGCTTTTGAAGCAGCAGGCATAAAGGATTGGGAAAAGTATGTCGTGTCAGATAGTCCCAAACATCTCCGCCCTGCAGAGGTTGATTATCTTATTGGTGATTATACAAAAGCAAAGAAAGAATTAGGATGGGAACCGAAAACGTCATTTAAAGAGTTAGTGACGATGATGGTCGAATCTGATCTAAAGATTGAGGAAT
Source organism: uncultured Gammaproteobacteria bacterium (assembly GCA_964562445.1). Classification (GTDB taxonomy): domain Bacteria; phylum Patescibacteriota; class Microgenomatia; order Levybacterales; family UBA12049; genus JACDET01. Next base: position 5,811 of record CAZLSZ010000012.1, on the reverse strand, counting down.
CAAGAAAATAAATTATTCTTTTACTTTCGCTACTACTTCAATTTCAATTAATGCTCCTTTTGGTAAATTTGATACAGCTACGGCAGATCTCGCTGGTTTATGGACGGAAAAGTATGCCCCGTATATCTCATTGACTGCAGCATAATCTTCAATACTGGTGAGAAAAATAGTCGTTTTTATCACCATTTCCAGATCAGAATCTGCTTCTTCGAGAACAGCAGTAATATTTTTCATGATTTGTTTAAGTTGATTTTCTAAGCCTTCGGCTAGTTCACCTGACTGTGGATTGATGCCAATCTGTCCCGAACAGAATACAAGACCATTTTCAATAATTGCTTGGCTATACGGTCCGACAGCAGCAGGGGCATTCTCTGTTTGGACGTATTTCATATGAGTAAATTATACACAATGTCTTCACTTTCAACAACGCGATATTTTAAGGGAATCGCATCCATTTTTTGCATAAGTGGGGCAAGATCTTCTTTATTTTTCAGTTCTATCCCGACAAGTGCAGGCCCTTTTTCGCGGTTTGTTTTTTTTGTATATTCAAACAGCACGATATCATCTGTGGGGCCAAGTGCTTCATTCAGAAATGCCCGGAGTTGTCCGGGTTTTTGCGCAAATTCTATGATGAAGTAATGCTTTAAACCCTGATATACGAGACTCCGTTCCAAAATATCAGGATATCGCAATATATCATTATTTCCTCCACTGAGAATGCATACCACAGTTTTTCCTTTAATCTTTTCCTTAATGACGTCGAGAGAGGCGATAGCAAGAGCGCCTGCAGGTTCTGCGATAATGCCATCGTTTTGATAAAGTTCAATCATAGTTGTGCAATCTTTTCCTTCAGGAACAATAATGATCTCACTTATGATTTTTTTACAGATTTTGTAGGTGAGAGAACCAACTTCCATGACAGCAGCCCCATCTACAAATGGGTCTATCTTTTCGAGTCTGATAACTTCTCCTTTTTCGAAAGAACTATGCATGCCGGCGGCTCCTTGGGGTTCACATCCGATGATGGTAATTAGTGGGTTGATTTCTTTGAAATACATACCCACACCGGATATGAGACCGCCGCCTCCGATAGGCGCTATGACAATATCGATATCTCCATTAATTTCATCATATATTTCTTTTGCGATTGTTCCTTGGCCTTCTATTACCTGTGGGTCATTAAAGGGATGGACGTACACGGCGTCATGTTCATGGCTGTACTGCTCTGATGCTGCATATGCCTCATCATATGTGCTGCCGACCAGATGAATGGTGACATATTCTCCTCCGAATTGTTTTACTTTTTCTATTTTTTGATTCGGGGTAATTTGGGGCATAAAAATTGCTCCTTTCATTTTGAGAGCTGCGCAACTATATGCTACCCCCTGTGCATGATTGCCTGCGCTCGCACAGACAATACCGCGTCTTCTTTCTGATTCTGTGAGAGAACTAATTTTATTGTACGCTCCACGGATTTTAAATGAGCGTACTTCCTGTAAATCTTCCCGTTTGATATACACTTTGGCGTCGTATCTCTCGGAAAGACGTTTTGAAAATTGCAATGGGGTATGCGAGATTACTCCCTGCAATCGTTTTGCAGCTTTGGTAATCGTTTTGCTATTAATGGTAAGAGCAGTATGTTTTATTTTCATGTTAATCGTATATCATCAATACTTGCCCCACCCGGAACCATAGGGAATACTTTTTCTTCCTGTTTTACAGTGATTTCCAGAAGATACGCGGATGTAGAGCGTATGAATTTTTCAAGAGCAGATTCCAAATTTTTTCTGTCGGTTACCTTTTCTCCTGGGATATTATATGCTTTTGCTATTTGCGTAAATTCGGGATTAATCAGGTCGACACATGAGTATCGTTTTTCAAAAAACATTTCCTGCCATTGTCGTACTAATCCTAAATGACTATTATTTAATATGATAATTTTAACCGGTAATTTTTCCTGCATGATTGTCCCGAGTTCCTGTATATTCATTTGTGCGCTGCCGTCTCCCATAATAGCAATTACTTCCCGTGTCGGTTGTGCTTCTTTTGCCCCGATTGCGGCAGGAAGTGCAAAGCCCATCGTTCCGAGACCTCCTGAGGTAATAAAACTATTCGTCTTTTGATGTGTATAATATCTTGCTGCAATCATTTGATGCTGTCCTACATCTGCGACAATTAACGCATTTCCGTGTGTTTTTTTTGCCAGCATATGTATTACTTCCGCCATCCGTATCTCTCCTTCTTGTGGAAATACTTCGGGTTTAATAACTTGTCTCATTTCTTCTTTCTCCAATTTCTTAAATTGAGTAAGCCATTTTTTGTGTTCGTTACGTTGGATGTAATTATTTAATTCCTTAAGAGCGTCTTTTGCGTCTGCGTTGATTGCAATCTCTGTTTGCACAATTTTATTTAATTCAGACGCGGAAATATCTATATGAACTATTTTTGCATTTTTTCCATATGTGTGTGGGTTGCCTGTTACGCGGTCAGCAAATCGCATACCTACAGCCAAAATAACATCTGCTTTATTGGTCAATTTATTTGGAGCATAATTGCCATGCATGCCCAAAAGTCCTACATACAGTTCTTTACCGTATTTGTATGAAGAAAGTCCATGAAGGGTAGACGCGATAGGTATCCCTGATCTTCCTACTAATTTGCATACTTCATCTTCAGCGCCCGCGATGCGTACGCCGTTACCGATAATAATCATTGGGCGCTTTGCGTTATTTAATAATTGCGCTGCTGATTTTATTTTTGTAATCGGCAAAGCCGGTGGAGCTGCTTTACGAGATTTTTTATATTGGAAAGTACACTTCCCAAATTGCATATCTTTTGGAATATCTATCAGTACCGGTCCCGGTCTACCGGATGCAGCGATAGTAAATGCCTTGGCGATCACGTCTCCGATTTCATCAGGATTTGTTATTTGATGATTCCATTTTGTGACAGATTTTGAAATATCGACAATGTTTACTTCCTGAAACGCTTGTGTACCGATGAGGGCTGTCGGAACTTGTCCAGTGATACAGACGATAGGGGTGGAATCCATAAGTGCATTCGCAAGACCCGTTATGATATTTGTTGCGCCGGGGCCTGATGTCGCGAAACATACACCGACTTTTCCTGATGCCTTTGCATATCCTTCAGCCGCATGTATAGCTCCCTGCTCATGGCGTGTGAGAATATGTGTTATTTTTTTTGTGCGGGTATAATCATACAATGCGTCATAGATAGGCATATTTTGTCCGCCGGGATACCCGAAAATAACGGATACTTTTTCTTGATGTAAACTTTTTATTACCGCTTGTGCTCCCGTGCATCGTATAGTTTTTGCGACAGATTTGTTATTGAGAGCATTAACGGTTTCTCTTTGTTTTTTATCCGGGATATAATTTGGTTGAGAATATGCTGTGATCATAATAATAAAAAAACCCGCTTTGTAGCGGGTTCGTTCGGTATTTGGCGTAATGTTTTCTTACGCGAACGAACCCTCCTTTCGAAGGACACCGACGACAATAATCATAAGAATACTTTTCTGTAACATAGGATGATGATATCAGACGGATCAGCTTTTTGTCAATTGAGTAATATATATCAGATTCAAGGCTCTACCATTAATTATTTGTAACTTCTTTTGTTTCAGATGTAATTCCAAATTGTTGCTCAACTGCTGAAACTGTTGCGGTATAGCCATCTTTTTTCTTTCGTTTTATCCATGCAATTTTCTCAGTATATGATTCCTTGAGTTGTGTAAATTCGTCCAGTTCGTTGTATGCCATTTTTTTTCGAGCAGCGGTAATGCTTTTGTTTGCGGCCATATATAAGCTTCCATACACACGTTCGGCATCCAGTGGACATTTTGTTGCGGCTGTCAGTACTGAGGTAAGTGCAGTTTTTATCCCTGATATATCGCATGTGCCGTTATCATATGCTGTAATGGCTGCGGTGAGGATTTGTTGCCGTAATTGATATTGTTCTACGTGCGTTCGTTTCCCTTCACTATGTTCTTTCATAGGAAAACTATAGGGGGTGGCGAGGTCAAAGTCAATCAGAGAAATGAGAGTGATTTTGTTTTGCTCTTCCGAACGTGCTCATTATTTGGTAAGATACAGGTATGTTAAAAATACTCATTGCAGGCGGCGCAGGCTTCATTGGATCGCATTTATGCAAAAGACTTCTTGATGACGGCAATGAAATATATTGTGTCGATAATCTCCTGACAGGCAGCAAAGATAATATTACATCACTTCTTGATAACACTGCGTTTCATTTCATAGAGCATGATGTCACAAAATCATTTACAGCTATAGAGGATCAATTCCCTCAGCTTCACACGATTTTTCATTTAGCCTCGCCCGCTTCTCCGAATCATCATAGCCGATTAAGCTATCATGCATTGCCCATGGAGACGATGATGGTAAATACTGTCGGGACACAAACATTATTGGAACTTGCAGAAAAACATAATGCGAAGTTCCTTTTTGCGTCTACCTCCGAAGCATATGGAGATCCTGTAGAGCATCCTCAAAAGGAAGATTATCGCGGCAATGTCTCTACAACAGGCCCCAGATCCGTGTATGATGAGGCAAAAAGATTCGGAGAAACCCTGACTGCGTATTATTGGCGCGAGAGAGGAGTTAATGCTCGAATCGTACGTATATTTAATACATACGGTCCTCATATGCATAAAGAAGATAAACGCATGATTGTCAATTTTATCCTTTCTGCTTTGCAAAATGAGCCTATTACCGTATTTGGAGATGGATCGCAAACACGCTCTTTGTGTTATGTGGATGATTTAGTGGAGGGATTGGTGAGACTTATGTTTTATGACAATACGAAGGGGACAATTGTCAACTTAGGTAATGAAGAAGAACATACTGTCATGGAATATGCTACGCTTATTAAGCAGTTGGTCTCGACACAAAGTGAGGTAGAATCAAGTGAACAGTTACCCAAGGATGATCCACTTAAGAGAAAGCCTGATATTACCAGAGCAAGACAGCTGCTTCAATGGGAACCAAAAGTTCCGCTTGAGGAAGGACTGCTAAAAACAATTGCATATTTTAAATCTCTATGAAAATAGTTGTTATCCTCCCTACATATAATGAAAAAGTAAATATTGAGAAATTGATACCTGTTTTGCAGGATCAGGTTTTTCCCAAAATTACCAATCACCATATGCAGATTCTTATTGCGGATGATCAGTCTCCTGATGGTACTGCAGCTGTTGTCCGGCAGTTTATGGAAAAATATCCTACAATATACTTATTGGAAGGTAATAAGAAAGGTCTTGGCGCGGCATATACTCGGGCAATGCGCTACGCGATGGACAAGATGGATGCTTTTGCCGTGATTGAGATGGATTCGGATTTCCAGCATGACCCGAATGATATTCCTAGGCTTGTCCAATCAATGGATGAGGGCGCGGATGTGGTGATCGGGAGTAGATATATCCCAGGAGGAACAATCCCGAAAGAATGGGGATGGCATAGAAAGGTAATCAGTAAACTTGGCGGACGATTCGCGCAATTTGTCTTGTGGCATAAAAATATTAATGATTTCACATCGGGATTTAAATTAACTAAAACGGAATTTCTCAGAAAAATTGATTTGGATCATTTGTATTCGGATTATTACGCGTATAAGATTCATATTTTGCATGAATTACTGTTGCTCAATGCAAAAGTACGAGAAATTCCCGTTGTATTTTATGAAAGGAAAGAAGGTTCAAGTAAAATAACGCAAAAAGATTTATTTGATTCATTCTATGTGGTAATGAAACTCCGTATACGCGATTCCAAGCGA
>CAZLSZ010000011.1:10564-33630 GCA_964562445.1 uncultured Gammaproteobacteria bacterium | reverse complement strand
TAGAAGTATCGATAGACAGAAAATTTATAAGGGTGTTTTGGATTATCAACGTATGATGCGTATTATTGATTATTACCGCTTTGCCGACATTGCTATGAAATATTCTCGTTTTACTAAATTAGAGAAGGACCAACGGGATGATCTTTTGAAAAAAATGATTGAGACATCTCCACAGCTAATTGAAATTAATGCATTTTGTATTATGCCTAATCACTTTCATTTCTTGATCAGGCCACTAAAAGATAATGGTTTGTCAAAATTTATGAGTTACATTCAGCATAGCTATTCGAAGTATTTTAATACAAAATATAATAGGACAGGTGTGTTATTCCAAGGTTCTTTTAAAGTTGTAAGAATAGAAAGTGAGGAGCAATTCATTCATACCCATCGATATATTCATCTTAATCCTGTAACGAGTTATTTAGTCGCATTTGAAAATATTGCAAGTTATAGATGGTCGTCTTATTTACAGATGCAGTATTCAGAAAATAGTTTTGTCGTAAATTCTGCTATTTGGGAGTATTTCTCTTCGTTTGAGTCGTACAAAAGCTTCCTAGAAGACCAAGTTGACTATCAGAGAGAGTTACATAATGTTGCACAATTCCGTTAGTTATTTCATCTATCCAGTGTATCGTGTATATTGTATCTTTGACCCGCTCGTAAAGCTATTCCGAGCCCCGCTCGGAAATTTTGGACAAGATGTGGCATGAAGTAAGGTAAGATAATGTTATGCGGCTTTCGGGAGTTCCTCGTCTATCGTTTCTTTTGCGGCTACTTCCTGCGTATTTTCATCTGAGAATACATTTTCTTCTGCATGTTTGCTTGCTTGATCCCAAAGATCTTTTCTCTGGCTTCTGATTTCTATAGTATCTTCTCCCTGATCAATCTTTTTTTGTATATCAGCTTTGAGTTCCCCATCAGTGATCATATCTACATAGCCTTGCCCTTTGTCTGTGCCGATATTTTTTAATGCTGAGTAAGCCATTATGGAATCTACGTTTGATTTCGTCGGCATCTCCGTATAGAGTTCTTTAATTTTTTCGTCTTTCTGGGTATCATTATTTGTTTTGAGGACATTAAACATTATTTTTTCGGTTACTGCATCGATTTTTTGTATAATTTCGGTTTTTGCAGATTCATCTGTGATTGATTCCGCAATTTGTTTCATCTTTTGGATATATTCTTTTGCCTCATTATATCCTTTTTCGGCATTTTCTTCTTCAAACTTTATTTCCATTGCTTGTTTTGCCAATGCTTCTACCTCTGCTACTCTTTCGCCTTGCGGTTGTTCATCGGTTTTGTCTCCTTCTGATTTTGGTTGTCCATCTGTGCTATCTTCGGATACATCTTCAGGTGATTTCTCTTCTTCAAATGGTTTTTCATCAGTATCATCTGTTTTCTCATCATTCTTTCCCCCTTCTTTTGTTTCCTCTTCTGCATTTGGAGGCGATGTCACAACTGATGCCGGCGGTTCAATGTTTTCATCTTTTCCCTCTTCTGTTGGTTCTTCATTTGTTGCTTGTGCATCTAAAGCGTGAGGATCGTTTTCTATAGTGGATTCTTTCTGTTTTGATTCAGGAATGATGGCATCTTGCGTGTCGATTTCCGGTGTTTCTTTCTCATTTTCAGATGATTGTACTACTTCCTCTTTTATGTCTTGCGCAGTTGCATCTACTTTTTCAGCTACATCCTCAGGTTTTTCAGATTGATTGCTTTTATCCGAGGCTGGAGCTATTTCTTTCTCCGGTGAAAGCACCGTTGCACTCACTTCAGAAGTTGGATTGGCTGTATCTTCGGGCATAAAACCACCAAATAATCTGCCGAGAAACCCTTTTTTCTCTGCAGGTTTTGGTGCAGGGTTGGATGTCTCTGCAGGAGGCTGTGTTTGAGATATATTTTCGACAGTTTTTTGTTCCGGAGGAACCGGTATGAATGGTCCTTCTTTATTGTCCATTTATCCAGTATATCGGATTAAATATTTTTTTCAAGAGACGTTGTGAAGATAGATTGCGAGGGCATTACATCGTGAGATCTTCTTCTTGTACATTTTGCGAAGAGATCACCTCATCGCCGCTATTGGCTATGCTTGTAGCGCCTTTTTCGTAGTTATCTTTCATAATGTCATATGATTTGAGGATTCCATTTTGTACATCAGCCGTTGCTGTATCCCATAACTCTTTTCTTTGTATTCGGAGTTGCACATTATCTGTTTTACTATCAATCTTTTTTTGTATATCAGCTTTGAGAGTAGGATCGGTGATCATATCCACATATCCTTGCCCTTTGTCTGTGCCGATATTTTTTAACGCTGAATATGCCATTATCGTGTCGACTTTGGATTTCGTTGTCATTTCCGTACGAAGTTCTCTCATTTTTATTTCTCTCTCCGGATCGTCATTGGTTTTGAGGACATTCATCATCACTCCTGCTACTGTCGCATCTTTGATTGTATTTGCTTCTGCTTTTATCGGAGTTTCCGTAATCTCGTTGGTAACTTCACCAAGTTTGTTAATATATTCTTTTACTTTTTTATAGTTTGTTTCGGTATGTAATGGGACAAAATTTGCTTTAATTGCTTGTTCGCTTAACTGTCCTACCCTGACAACATTATCTGTCTCTCCTATCATCGTGGGTAATTCTGTATTCATTTGCGTATCAGGATGTGTCTCTTCTATCGTAGCCACAACCTTACCGCTAGAGCCAATAGCAATACCTCGTGTAAAATCTTTATTTTCTTCATGGAGTAATCGCATGTCATTCTCTTGCTTCCAATTTTCGGATATCCCGAAAAATTTGTCGCCATATGCTCTTTGTTGTTCAGGCGTGAGAAGTTTTGCATCTTTCTGGGCTATCAATTGTCCATCCGCATTAACGTAGTATTCCATATTTATTTTATGTCCTATTTGTGTATTTTCATTATTTATTTCAATATCGGGCTCATCGCTGAAGTTTGTCTCCCCAAACCAATATTGCTTTTTTTCACCATATTTCCCACCATCTTTTATTAATGCATTTGCCAAGTAATGCGGTACAAGCTCTTTGAGTGTTGATGATTGTATAGTATCGACATTGCTTATTTCGCTCAAACTTTCCCGAAACCGCTGAAATGATGCATCAATTTCGCCTGGGTGGGTGATGGGTTGTTCGATGGTAAGCGTGCCTGCTGTTTCCGCTTCCGGTGTTTGTGTGGTATCGACCTGCGTGATGGTGGTAGGTTTTTCATCTGAAGAGTGCGTGCCTTCATGTATTGCGTATCCTACTCCTCCCACAGCAATTGCTCCTGCCGTTGCCAGTGTGACGCTTCTTCTACTTTTGGGACGAAGTTTATTAAAAAAACCTCGAAACCCGCTCTTTTTTTCCGCTAAAGGATGCTGGGCCGTTTGTTCTTCTTTTTTACCCTGTAGGTTTTCTTGTTGCGGATGATATCCACCTTCTGCTTCCATTATATAAAGTATAGAAAAATTCTTTTTTACCCGCAACAAGTGTTATCTAGAATGTATGCACTTTGTCTTTTTGACCCGCTCGCAAAGCTATTCCGAGCCCCGCTCGGAACAACTCTACTAGGCAACCAGCATGTTTGTTTGATTAATGAGGCTAATCGTAGTATACTATGCGCATGAGTGAACAGGGAAATAGATTATCTCCGGATACTGTAGAAAATTACAAAAAAGTAGTAAAAAAGAAGAGCGGATCTTTTTTTGGCTGGCGGAGTTCTGCTCGAGACTATGCAGTTGTTGATCCCGAAGGGAATCAGCGGGTAATTAAAGCAAGTTTTCGTTCAGATTCTTCAGGGCTAGATAGTGTATCAACTACATTACGAGATAGATTTCCTGCGCGGACTACGGAAGATAACACACAGGAATTTCCCCAGACGACAATTGAAAAAATAGGAGGGTTTTGGACAAAAAGAGATACCGTAGCGACTCGACCTGTAGGAGCTGAGACATTGCCTCCGACAGATCCGCAAAAACAGAAAGACCCATATGCAAATTTTGTGCCGGAGATATATGAATTGGATGCGTCTGTGCAGTATCCAACGGATCGTGACGTACGATTACATACAGATTTGCTCAAAGTAAGTGGAAGACACAATAGGATGCAATATTTTCGTCATAGGGGCACCACTCGTGCTGAAAGAAAAGCCGCAAAAGGAGATAAATAGTTATAACCCTATGAGCGTGTTCTCTATGGCCAAACGCGGATTTGTATTGGTAGTTTTGATAATCGTATAGAGGGTCTGAAATTGTCTCATCATGACAATTCCTTCCAGATCATTTGCATTTTCGAGCAATTGTTCTCTTTTGAGTAAAATAACATTTTGAATCCAGCTTAGAGCGCCATTTTTATCTTTTGCTTTTTGTTCCGCGAGTTTGAGCCTTTCGCCAATGCTCATATGAGAAATGTTTTCCAGAAAACGTGTAATTTCGTCGCAATCCTCTTCTCTGATTTCTTCACATGTTTCTTCAAGTTGTATCAATTGACAACGTGAATGAATAGTCGGGAGGAGGGCTTCTTTTGTCTCGGCGTTAAGCAAAATAAGTGTATTTGCGGGTGGTTCTTCCAGCACCTTTAACAATGCATTTTGTGCCTCAATTGTAAGAAGATGTGCTTCTTCAATAATTACTGCTTTTTGTTGACTTTTGATAGGTTTGAGAAAGAGATTTTTTTGGATTTTTTTTACTTCTTCTATACCGATGCTTTGCGCATTTTGTTTGGTGGCAGTTTCACGTTCTATCACGGTTATATCAAACGCGTGGATTTTTTGTGATGCGCATATTTCCTTGGCATGTTCAAGCCGCTTTTCTTTCTCTTTGGAAAGGATGATAAAGCTTGTCATACTGTGATTATATCAGTTTTTATCTATAATAAATTCTTCCCTTTTCTTGACTTGATTCGGGGATTTACTTACTATTATAGTAATGCCTAATTCTGCCCAATTACAAACCCAAACCGCAAACGGTTCTTCTCTGCTTGATCTTCTCCGAAGTCAGCGTTTACTGACCGAAGAACAATATCAACAGGTTAAAGTAAAAATTGCGACGGGAGGACAGTCTCCTGCCACTGTCTTGAAATCAATGGGATTTGTGTCAGAGGATAAGATCGCTGAGGCTCAGGCCCAAATTTTAGGGATACCATATATCTCACTTTCGACAGTATCATTTTCTCCTCAAGCATTAAGTTTTCTCCCAAGAGTTGTGGTTGAGCGTTTTTCCCTGATCCCTTTTTCTTATGAAGAAAAGACCAAGACACTTTCTATCGCTATGGCTAATCCGATCGATCTGGATGCACTCGCTTTTGTCCGGCAAAAGACAGGTCTTGTTATCAAGTCTTTTGCCGCCAACCCTCGTGAGGTCGCAAACGCGATCGAGCAGCAATACCAGCAGGAGCTTGTGGGACAGGTCGGTGAAGCTATCAAAGAGACAGAAGAATTTCAGGAAAAAACAGTTGATAGCAAAGATTTGGATAAGGTCATCAAAGAAGCGCCGATTGCAAAGATTGTTTCTACAATTTTGGGATTTGCGGTGCAGAGTCGTTCCTCTGATGTCCATATCGAGCCGATGGAAGATAAACTGCGTGTACGCTATCGAATTGACGGTATTTTGTATGACAAATTGAGTCTTCCTCGAAATGTCCATGACTCACTCACATCCCGTATCAAGATTCTCTCGTCTCTCAAAATTGATGAACGGCGTATCCCGCAGGATGGAAGGTTTAATTTTACGATAGATAATCAGGAAGTGGATATCCGTGTCTCCATTATTCCGACTGTGAGAGGTGAAAAAATTGCTATGCGTTTATTGCAGAAAACAGGCGGTATACCCACACTTGCTGATCTTGGGCTGACGGGTATGTCACTCAAGACGCTTGAAACTGCTATTCTCAGACCGCATGGGATTATCTTGGTATGTGGGCCTACCGGTTCAGGGAAATCCACGACGCTTTATTCGGTACTTGCTCGTCTGAATACTACTCGTGTCAATATCGCTTCTCTTGAGGATCCTGTCGAATACGAAATTCCGGGAGTAAATCAAGTGCAGATAAATCCTGCTGTAGGCCTTACATTTGCGTCCGGTCTGCGTTCTTTCCTCAGGCAGGACCCAAATATTATTCTGGTGGGAGAAATCAGGGATAAAGAAACAACTGATCTTGCTATTCAAGCTGCATTGACAGGCCATTTGGTTTTCTCAAGTTTGCATACATCTCGCGCGGCTGGTGCTATCCCCCGTCTTATGGATCTGGGTGCAGAGCGATTTCTTCTCTCTTCCACAATTAACGCGATTGTGGGACAGCGCATTGTCCGCAGGATTTGTCAGCATTGTAAACAGTCATTTGTGCCTCCCATGCAGCTTGTGGAAGAGATTAAGCGTGATCTAGGGCATCTTTTTCCGAAAACGGATGAAGTCAGAATGTATAAAGGCAAAGGCTGTCCTGAGTGCAGCGGTCTGGGATATCTGGGACGAGTAGGAATTTATGAAGTGATGCCCGCGACCGAGCGTATTTCGCGCTTAATTTTGGAGAAAAACGATGAAGGAGCGCTTGAAGATTTGGCAATTTCAGAAGGGATGATAACGATGAAACAAGATGGCTACTTGAAAGTTTTGCGGGGAGATACTACTATGGAAGAGGTGCTGCGAGTTGCGCAGGATTAACATACCTATTATGAGATGATATTGTCATCCCCGACCTGATCGAGAATGACGATGACAGGCAGTAATAGAAATAATTATGGATATACAGGAATTATTATCATTAACAATCAAAAATAAAGCATCAGATTTGCATTTGCTCGTGGGGCTTCCTCCGACATTTCGTATTGATGGAGCTTTGCGCTTCCTTACGACATGTCCTCCACTAAAAAATGAAGAGGTAGAAAATATGATTTTTGCTCTTGTTACCCCTGAGCAAAAAGAGATGCTCATTTCCAATAAAGAATTAGATTTTTCGTTCGGGTTTAAAGGCAAGACTCCGGCGGAAGTCGGACGCTTTCGTATCAATGCGTATTTTCAGAAAGGGACGCTGTCTGCCGCATTTCGTTTTTTGGCTCCGGGAGTTCGTACACTCGAAGACTTGGGTCTTCCGAAAGTTTGTCATGAATTCGCGAAATTAAAACAAGGCTTGGTGCTCGTCACCGGACCGACCGGACACGGTAAATCAAGTACGCTTGCGGCAATTGTGAATGAAATTAATAGTACCAAGTCCTGCCATATCCTGACGGTTGAGGATCCTATTGAGTACGTGTATCCCAAAGGAAATAGTATTATCTCTCAGCGTGAAATGGGTATCGATACGCATTCGTGGGCGCTTGCTCTCAAGTCGTCTCTTCGTGAAGATCCTGATGTCGTACTCATCGGAGAAATGCGAGATCCCGATACGATTCAAGCGGCTATCACACTAGCTGAGACAGGGCATTTAGTTTTCTCGACACTCCATACCAATTCTGCGGCACAGAGTATTGATCGTATTATCGATTCATTTAGCGCGGATCAGCGTTCGCAGGTGCGTATTCAGCTGGCTGCGACACTCAAAGGAATTGTTTCTCAAAGACTTCTTGCAAAGATCGGCGGCGGCCGTGTGCCCGCTGTCGAAATTCTCTTGGGCACACCGGCCGTCGCCAATAACATCCGTGAAGGCAAGTCCCACCTTATTGATTCCGTAATTCAGACTTCCAAAGAAATCGGTATGCGCACGATTGATGAATCACTCGCAGAGTTGGTCAAGAGCGGTGTCGTCACATTGGATGAGGCAAAGACGTATGCATTGAGGGAAAGTGAACTTGCACGGTTGATAGGATAATAATATGTATGAAATTATATTATCGCGCGGTAACGCAGGATGGAAAAACGATAAAAGGTCTCGTTGAAGCTCGTGACGAGCATGAGGCAGCGAGTTATCTCCGTAAACACAAACTTATTCCGGTAAAAATTATCCCTGAAGACAAACAAGGCATGATGAAATATATGCCCTTTCTCAAGCGAACCTCCGGCAATGATGTGGTTTTTTTTACCAGACAGCTTGCTTCGATGATTACATCAGGTCTGACGCTTATTCAATCCCTCAACATCCTCAAAAATCAGATGAGTAATCCAGTTATGGCTGATATTATTATGGGCGTTATTACGGATGTTGAGGATGGGAAAACATTTTCAGGAGCGCTTGAAAAATATCCGCGCGTATTTACCCCTATGTATATTGCCCTTATCAAAACCGCGGAATCGTCAGGTTTACTGGATAAGGTGCTAGGACGGCTTGCGGATAATTTGGAGAAGAAACAGAAATTGCAGCGTACCATTCGAGGAGCGCTTCTCTACCCTGCCATTATTATCATCATGATGGTGGCAGTGACGGTAGTGATGATGATTTTTGTTATTCCTGAGCTCAATAAATTATATGATAATATGAATCTCGAATTGCCGATCATGACGCAATTTATCGTCAGTATTTCTTCTTTTGTTACAAATTATTGGTACATTGTTTTGATCTCGGTAGGATTATTATTCTTTTATCTCAGGAGTTGGTATACAAAGCCTTTTGGGAAAAAAATTATTGACGGATATACGCTCAAACTTCCGGTTTTTGGTAAGTTATTGAGCGAGAGTATGATGGCAGAATTTACCCGTACCTTGTCGTTATTGGTAGGCTCCGGGTCTATGGTCGTAGACGCGCTTCATAAAAGTGCTGATGTGGTAGGAAATGTGATTTATCGGGACGCGATCAGGCTGGTGGCGATGAGGACTGAGAAAGGTATCGATATGGGAGATGCTATGGAAGCAAGTGAAGTTTTTCCTCCTATGGTGGTAGAGATGGTCAAGATCGGTGAACAAACGGGGAAATTGGATGAATCACTTCTGAAGGCTTCTGAGTATTTTGAGCGAGAGGTCGAGGAATCCGTCAAAACGATGACTACCCTTCTGGAGCCATTTATCATGGTTATCCTCGCGCTTGGGGTAGGATTTCTGATTATCGCGATTATCACCCCCATCTACAACCTCATCTCCTCGATTGGATAGATGGATGTCATTGCGAGGAGCATAGCGACGAAGCAATCACCTCCCTGTCATTGTGAACGGAGAAAGCAATCTCACATTTTGTCATTGCGAGCGTAGCGTGGCAATCTCTATAATAATGTCTAATGAGATCATACTTTGTTTATATCCTTTCCAATAAAACAAATACTGTCCTCTATATAGGCGTCACATCAAATATAATAAAACGAATCTATGAACATAAACACAATCTTGTAGATGGATTCACAAAGCAATATAGAGTGCATAAACTTATTTATTACGAGCAGTATCAAAATATTCATGATGCCCTAAATAGAGAGAAACAATTAAAATCAGGTTCCAGAAAGAGAAAAGAGTCATTGATTACCTTTTTAAATGCTGAATGGAAAGATTTGTATGATAGTATTGCGTAGATCATATTGAGATCGCCACTCAGCCACCTGGCGATCACGATGACAAATTGAGATTGCTTCGTCTCCGGCAGAGCCGGATCCTCGCAATGACGGGGATTTAATATTATTTTGCTTCGCTTGCAATGACACTTCGGCAAGCTCAGAGCAGGCTAATTAGGATTCGCAATGACATATGAGGTTAGTCTAAGTATTTGTGGGCGCATTGGATGAGATCACTCGGGGTAATATCCGCCTTTACCATCAATTCTGTTACTCCTCTTTCCATCGCGTCTTTCATAAGAGGACTATGATCCAGATTTGTGAGGAGGATGACTTTGCCGTTGGGTTTTGCTGGAGGCTCTTCTTTCAGTTTGTCCAGGACTTTAAAACCATCCATTTTGGGAAGCATGACATCCAGAAGAATTAAATCATACCCGCCTTTTTTCAGCAGTTCAAATGTGGCGAGGCCGTCACTTGCTGTCTCTACATCATATCCCTCGGTTTTCATTACCTCTTCGTAGAGTTCTCGGATATATTGATCATCATCGACAACCAAAACTTTTTTTGGCATGTTAAATTTGATTATTATCAATACTGATCGGAATGTCAAGCTTTTCTATAGTAACCGTTCATGAGAATCTTATGTCATTGCGAGCTCTTCGACACGCTTAGAGTCTGAGTTTATCGAAGACGAAGCGCGGCAATCTCAGTAGATGGTTAGTATTCAATTATCGGTTAGGGATAAATCATCCTTGCTTAAATGGGTGATAAGAGATGGGAAACACTATCTAGAAAAAGTTGTAGTAACCTAAATGTCTACTTCGGATTATTTATTTTTCTTGATAACTCTGCGAGCGATTCCAGCTCACTTTCTGGGACAAAGAGGCCGTATTGCTCATCTGTAATCTCTTGGGGTATGCCGATCTTGAATTGATGAATCGCAGTAATATATGCGGTTGTACTGGAGTTTTCCTTTGTAGGTATGATGATGTCCTTCACATACATATATCCTCTCTCTTTTGCGTTTCGCGGAGTAAGGGTGAAGTCAAAGAGTTTATCGAGCGAATTCATATAATTAACGTATGTAATTCTTTTTGGAGTTTTTCCATCTTTATTTTGTTATATTGTTTCAAATCAAACGCGGGCAGAGCTGTAAGCATGGAAAATAGCTGTGGCGTGAGCATATCAATCGGGAAATATAATCCGAACATATGCTGTCCAACATCAATTTTTCGGGGAGCACCGAGTTTGCCTTGATAGAGTGTGATGAGTTCTTCTATAATTTCAGAAGCATCCTCAGCTGTATGTATATCTACATCACAAATATACTCAAAACCTTTAGCAAAAGATGATTCAGGCCGTAGTGTTTTATCAAATTTGCTTTTATTTCTCTTCAGTTTCATTACTATGATTTATATCATAGAAACAAAGTACTGTCAAGTATTTGATAGCAATTTTTTGTTCTTGCATGTGATGTTTTATTTCTTATTTAGATGAGCAAAAACTTCCTCAGTTTCTTTATTTGCTGGGAAATATAGTACTAATTGGAATCGAGGGTCACAGATGACTTTGCCTGTAGAAAGATGAAATTTTAAGTTTATTTTTTTTCCATTATGAATTCCTTCCATCGTTTTAAATTCATAGTCATACAATTTTTTGTGATAATTTTCCTTTCCTACAGTTGGCCACAACTTTCTGAATTTTTCAAATTTCATTGCATCTTTTATAGTATTTTTGTACCATGTTTCATTTTGGTATTGTTCACTTTCAGTTTTGAACGTGGCGATTTGAGCAATTTCAAAATCTTGCAAGTTATTTTCGTCTTCACCCTTCATAATATTTACGCTAATTTCATTTTTAGACAGAAATGGGAAAAAAAGAAAATTTGGTTTATTTCGTTCAAACCATTTTGTTTGGGAAGGATCTATATTCAATGCGGATAATGTATGACCATTTGTATATAATCCTCTGAAGCTGAAGTCCATTAGATATGCGGGGTAGGACCAAGTATCAATTTTGTCTTTTGTATCTTTAATGATATCTTTTATCTCTTTTTCCGTAGGTAGATACCCTCCAATAAGCAGAAAGTTACCTCTTTCTTGTTCATTTAAACTGAGGGCATCCATAATCCTTTCAGTAGTATCTCGATTAGGTTTATTTACTCTTCCTTGCTCTATTTTCGATAATCTACTGGTATCTTTCCACCCCATTTTGAGCGACACATCAATCTGTGAAAGCCGCTTCTTTAAACGATAGTCTTTTATAAGTCCCCCAAGGGTTGCCGTCATCATATTTATATAAAAACAATTAAGTATTTAATTAATACTATGATTATATAATAAATAATGATAACTATCAAATACTACAGGATTTTATACCAACAATATATCCATATGATTGGATAATATATCTTGTTTAATATTCTTATTCTGTTTGTGTTTGGATCGGTGCCTGTTCCGTTTGCTGAAGAATATTTATTGCTGCTTGCGCGCATAATGTATCTTGACTAACGTCACGTGATCCTCCTACACCGACTGCTCCGATAACTTTACCATTTTCTGTAATCGGTAATCCACCTGCAATACCAGTTAATTTTCCTCCCTGTAATGTATTGAAAAAAATAAACGGTTTCCCATCACCCATGTAAGGGCCTAAATCTTCGGTTCCAATCTGAAGATTAGCAGCTGTATACGCTTTCGCATAAGAGAATTTTGGACTTATTACAAAAGCATCATCCATTTTACTTACTGCTATTACTGTTCCATGCTCATCCACAATTGTTGTTGTAACTGCAATTCCTAATTCTGCTGCTTTTTTCTCAGATGCGTCAAGAGCTTGTTTTGCTTTATTAAGAGTTAACATTCTATCACCTCCTTTCCTATATCCTCTATAAAGATATTAAATCTATAGGAGTGTGTCAAGTATGATTCTCTTATAATGACGGGATATTCTTAATGTTGTGGTGTATTAGAAAAAATTACTATTGGATCAACCGCCATAGTTTTTAGTTCTTTTTGAACTACTTTTTTATTTGAAATAACTTCATTAAAATCTTCTCCTATTAGAGCAGATTGACAACGTCCATTATAAAATTTCATAACTTCTTTCCATTCATCGTCTTTTTTACCCATTATAAACGTTCTATATGAGAATGGTTCAGAATTTAAGCCTTGCACATGTAATCCTATGGGGTTATTAGGATCTTTTTTCCCAAAATCTTGCATTATAATAAAGCCGTTATCATTTAATGTTGATTTTGCAGTTTCAATCATGTGTTTTTGTTGTTCTGCATTCATTTGATAGAGAATTGTACTCATTACGACTGCATCAAAGTGTGCCTCAGGAAGTGTCCCGTCAGCATGATTTGTTTCGAGATGAAGAAGGTCTCCATGAAGAAATTTCATTCCTGTTTTGTCTAACCCTTCAATTGTATCTTCAAGAGTATTCAACTCTCGGAGATTATCAGGTGTTAGTTCTTTAGGATAAAAAGAACATGCTGTTCTCCATTTTCTGTTTTCTTCTCCTGCCGGATCATTTTTATCAACAGCAAATCCTTCTTTTAATTTTACCGGTTTATTCAATAGCTGTTCTACTTTCGTTTGTGCATATACAACATCATTTTTTACATTTCCGTTTGATTCTATGGTAACGTTTTTGAAAGGTATATTCCCTTTTAACCCCATAAGTCCATAGTTTGCTCCACATCCGAAATCCGCCACGGCTACTTCCTGATCAGGGAATAACGCATTTAACGTCATCTTTACCCCTGCGTATCGTTGGTAAATAGTTGTAGTTGTTTCTTGTGTTCTTAAAAGATCTTTGAGCTCTGCGTTTTGTTCTGGAACATTTAATATTCCCTCCTTACCTACCAGCAATTCTTTCCATGCTTTCGATTTATTGAATTCCTCTCCATAATTTGTGCGGCCATTATCGTATATTTCTATATATTGTACGGCTCGTAATAATAAGTTAGAAAAGTGGCTAGGTGTAAGATCTCTTTTAGAAGCTTCTTCAATAATTTTTTTAAATTGGGTATTGGATTGAGTTAAGTCTCCCACAGCATGGTAGAACGCACCCATTTTAATATCGCTTCCCATGGGTTTATCACCAAGGCGATTAAATTCGTTAAGTATTGTATTAATCTTGCTATGTTCAGCTGTGTTTTCGGCCTTTATTACTCGTCGCCTTCGCACAGATCTTTCTGTAACTGTCATAACGATTGACATATTATAGGATATATCCTATAATATGTCAATAGCTATTCTTATAAATGCTATGTTAGTTATATTTTAGCATAAAAACTATTAAAAAATCATACTATATTTAAAATAACAAATTTCCATTGTATCTTATAGCAAGGATAGGTAGATATATGATATAAATAGAGAAAAAATATATTTATTATATTCTAAAATATAATAAAGTTGCATATGTATGATATAATGCTATAGGCTTTTGTTATGAAGGAAATTTTACAAAATATAAATATTAATGAAAGGCGAGTGAAGGCTGATCATTCAAATATAAAGTCTCTCATTTTGCGAGATGCTTCGCGTACTCCTTTTATCATGCCTGAAAATAGTAGATTATTACAAATTGAGTTTAATGACGGAAAAGAAAAAATAATTCCAGTGTTAGACTGTAGACAGGATTCTCATCATGAACTAATTGCGCGTATTGCAGCCTCAGGTAAACCGTTTACTTATTTTGGAGTAGGTTTATATGGGTTGTCCGCTGTGGTAGAGTCACCTAGTGTCAATCCAAATGCACGTGGTTCTCGTGTATTTTTTGAAGCGAAATCAGGACGTAAGAACACAGATAAAGTTCCAATTTTTGGATCTCCTGAAAATTTAAAACAAATGATGGATATTGGTATGATTCATCCTGAGTTTAGAAGATTTTTGAATGAGCCAGATCTTATATGGAAGCTTGGGAATGCATTACATATCGTTGCTCCGATTAAAGATGATCCTCGGATAGATTCTGTATTCGTAACTACTCCTGAGGTGGCAAAAGAAAAAGGACTACCAGAACAACAAATAAATACAGCTTCATTCTTTTGGTGGGATGACCCAGATGGAGAAAAGATTGCTAAAAGAATTAGTGAATTATCTCCAGAAGGTATCGGCGGTATCTCTTCGTTTAATGAGCATGGAGAAGCACCCGCCTGGAATTTAGATGGAGTAATTGATTTTGTGAGTAAAAAGGGAATCGCTCCTTTTGATATGGTAGTAACAGATTCTATAGCAGAGCCAATTGGAGTAACAAGTTCTTTTGATCAAATCGGTATCCCAACTATATATGATGATCCTGTATGGAAATTTTATCGTGAAGGTCCTTTAAATAAAGATAGATTTGTTGGAGAACTGAATGAAAAATATAATACCGATTATGGGTATATTGTATTACCCACAGCAAAGGTAGCTTCTCGAAGGAATGATAACGAAGCCTATTTGGATGATGCACTACAAAACGTACAACGTTCAGTATGGGATCAAAGATATAAATAGTTTTGTATAATTATATATCTCCTCAGTATCAAATTTGTTATACTTAATAAAGTATGTCGCATCTAAGAAAATTTTTTTATGGCAATGAGGACTCTGGGCTAAAAAATTCAAAAGTTCCTCAAACTACAAAAACAATCCAATCACTTTGGAATTTGCAGAAAATTATTTTGGATACACTGGATTTTAATGAAGTTGTGGAACGCATAGTTGACGGATTATTATTGGAGTTAGGATATCTTGATCTAGGTTATCGTATTATTGTTTTAACCCTTGTAGATGAAAAAAAGCAAGTCTTAAAAAGAATTTCTTTGTCTCGTACCAAGGAAGCGAAGAGGGCTCTTGAAGCATCTCGTATTCCCTTTCACGATATTGATATCCCACTCCGTTCAAATAATAATATTCTTATCCAGACACTAAAAACCAAGAAACCGCATGTAACTCATAATTGGAAAGATATTTTTATACCTATTCTTTCTGAAGATGATGCATTAAAAAATCAGCGTGCTGCAAATATTAAAACAAGTATGACCTACCCAGTTGTCGTTCGAGGTAAAGCGATTGGTATATTGATATTTAGTATGGTAAAAAAAGAGAGTGAAGTGACGGCAGAAGAGCGAAATTTAATAGCAGGATTTACTGAAATTGTAGGTTTGGCTGTACAAAACTCCCAGCTCTATTCTTCACTTGAAGAATCTAAAGAGCGTATTCAGAGGGCGAATCATAGGTTAAAAGAACTTGATAAACTTAAAGACGAGTTTGTCTCTGTGGCTTCACACGAGCTTAGGACACCTATGACAGCGATCAAATCCTATCTCTGGATGGCGCTTGACGGCAAAGGTGGTAAATTGAGTGAAAAACAGAAATATTATATCCAGCGAGGCTATAATTCTGTGGATCGTCTGATACGCCTCGTCAATGACATGCTTAATATTTCCCGTATCGAATCAGGAAGGATTACGGTCATCCGCAAACCTATCGATTTACAAGTGCTTATTCAGGAAGTAGTAGATGAGGTTACTCCTCGAGCGCAGGAAGTCGGAGTGACTGTCAATTTTAATAAGTCACCGGATGACGAAATTGTGATAGCGGATGGAGATAAGATGAAAGAAGTGTTGTTTAATCTTATCGGTAATTCAATCAAGTTTACTCCTCCCAAAGGTATGATTACTGTTTCTATTAATCATAAAGACGGATTTATAGAAACAATTGTCAAAGATACGGGAGCCGGAATAGAAAAAGATGATTTAAATAAATTATTCCAGAAATTTGGCTTGCTAGCCGGTTCGTATACTACAAATCAACCTATCCTTGGCACAGGCTTGGGATTGTATATCTCAAAGTCTATAATGAATATGCATGAAGGGAAAATTTGGGCTGAATCTCAGGGGCGCGGGAAAGGAGCAACATTTATTTTTGCATTGAAGAAACCATCAAAAGAGGAAATTTCCCAATCTGAGAAGCAAGTAGTTAAGCCTTCAGGAGATGATGTAGGGATAATCCATTCAACTGTATAAGTATGACGATTTTACTGAGTACAATATTATTTATCACAGGGTGCGCAATCGGAAGTTTCCTTGGGGTAGTCGTGGACAGATTACTCAACGGAGAATCTATTTGGAAGGGTAGATCACACTGTGATCATTGCAGACATAACCTCAGATGGTATGATCTTCTCCCTATCATTTCTTTTTTTGCCGCAAACCGAAAGTGCCGCTATTGCCAAAAAAAGCTCAGCTGGTTTTATCCATCTATAGAAATCATCACAGGTATCTCTTTCCTGCTCATCGGATACAAACTCTTCGGAAATAATCTTTCATTGCTGGGTGAAGTAAATTATTTGATGCTTTTTCTCTATTATCTTCTCCTCACCTGCGGTTTTATCGTCATCTTTTTTGCGGATATAAAATACGGGATTATCCCTCTTACCACCTCCCTCTTTATGCTAGCCGTGATAATTGGATGGTATATCCTGCTGCCATTTCTTAGCTTCAGTCCTATCCAAGCGTTTGTTTTGGGGATTGAAACATCCATCATATCCGGACTGCTTTCAGCACTTGCCGTATCGCTGCTTTTTGGATTTTTTTACTTGCGTAAATGGATGGGATTGGGTGATGTGATATACGCTTTTCTCATGGGGCTTATTTTGGGATTTCCCAAGATCATTTTGGGACTGTATATCGCCTTTATCACAGGCGCAATTATCGGTGTCGCCTTGGTGCTCCTCAAAATGAAAAAAATAAAGCATGAAACAATTCCTTTTGGACCTTTTCTGGTATTGGGCACGTTTGTGAGTATGCTGTATGGCGATTATTTGATAAATTGGATACTGAGTTTTTTAATATTATGAAAAAGAGAATAAAAATATTGTCCGCTTTGAGACAATGCGCAGGCTTTACATTGGTAGAATTGCTGATTGTTATCGGGGTTTTGGGTATCATATCCACGATGCTGATACTCACCCTTAATCCCATGGAACAATTAAAAAAGTCCAATGATGCTGCCAGAAAGTCTGATTTGGCACAAGTAAAACGCGCCCTTGAATTATATTATGATGACAATGGCAGATATCCATCTTCAAACGCGCAGTTTAAAATTAATCCCACAACTGCTATCGATTGGGGGAAATCATGGCAGCCGTACATGAGTAAGGTTCCCAAGGATCCGAGCGCGCGGAATTCGTATATCTATTATTCTCCGCCTGCATCCGGCGGACAGACCTATTTTCTCTACGCAAATTTAGAAAGAGGTGCGAAAGATCCGCAATCGTGCAATAATGGAAATGTCTGTACGAGTATCAGTACGGGAGGGCCGGGATATCCATTGGCAAATTCATGCGGCAGAGTGTGTAATTACGGTATTTCAAGTCCCAATGTAAGTCCATAAATAGTATGAAAAGAAAAGGTTTTACACTTATAGAATTATTGGTAGTATTAGCGATTATCGGCACGATTACGTCTCTTTTTATGGTCAATATCATGTCTACCCGTGAGCGTGGGCGGGATGCTACGCGTAAATCAGATTTGCGACAGTTACAGACATATTTAGAACTTTACCGCAGTGATCAGGGTGCGTATCCGTCTTCTCCATTGCCTGCGTGCGGGGCAAGTTTGATTATCGCAGGAACGACATATATCCCCAAAATGCCCTGTGATCCCACAAATACCGGACAATTTGTGTATACCTATACCACGACCGGTACCACGTATTCTTTAATTGCGTGTTTGGAAAATGAGCGTGATGGGCAGAAGGACAGGACAAATAATGCAAGATATTGCACGGGATCGAGTAATTGGTCTTTCACGCTTAATAACCCATGATATGACTCGTATGAAACATCTTTTTACGCATTTTGATACTTTATTCCCCCGTGGATTTACATTGATAGAGCTTATGGTCGTTTTTGCGCTTATGGGGATTATCGTGACTGGTGGTGTGGTCTCCTACTCTTCCTATAATAAAAAACAGGGATTGCAGATGGGAGCGGCGGATGTCGTCAATATGCTCACATCCGCCAAAGCCAAAGCAATTTCTCAAGTAAAACCTTCTGCCTGCGCTGGAAGGACTCTCAATGGATATCAGGTGCGAGTGACGAAATCAGGCGCAGATTATTCTCTCCAAGCCGTATGCGGTGGCACTTCGTATCCTATATCCTCAAAGAAGCTTCCTCAGGACGTTACATTCGGTTCGGGTTCTCTCAATACCATCTTTTTTACTGTTTCATCGGGTAACTCCTCTACTCCGGGAAATGTCATTCTTAATAGTGGTACTGCCGCAAAAACAATCAATATAAGCGGATCAGGTGCTATACGCAGTCAATAAATATGAAAACAAAACGATATCAAAAAGGAGAAACGCTTATCGAAGCTCTCGGTGCTATGGCAATTATTGTCGTCGTCATTACAGCTGTCGCATCATCCGTGATTACTGCCTTGAATAATGCCAAAAGTAATGAGAATGCAACTCTTGCTACCAAATTTGCGCAGCAAGGTATCGAGCAGGTACGCCAGATTCGTGATACTGATTATGCTGGTTTCCGATTGTATGATGGATTGTACTGCCTAGGAAAGAACCAGAAGACACTGGGCTCCAAGCAAAATGCATGTGCTAGACCCAATGTGGATACGTTTATCCGCTCTGTAGAGATAAATCAGCGTCCCGGATGCAGTAGAGATGTGCCGGAAGTATCCGTAGCGGTCGCTTTTACAGACAGCAAATGCGCTCAGGGAGTGTATTGTCACAAACAAGTCTATACGACGTGTTTGTCTACGGTAAAACCTTATCAGTCATTATAGAAAATGATCTACTTGATGACAATTTTTCCTTTGGAAATAGGCGTTAGAGGATCGCTTGTATCAGCCGTTCCGGGTTGTGTATCGTATACGACAGTCCCACTTGGATCTTTAATTTGATATCGGATATAGTCTGTCTCTTTGGTCTCACTATTGTCGATTGCAGATATGAGGATAGAATAATCAGGTTGATTATTGTACGTCCCCTTACCTTTAATAAAGGCCTTGTTATCATTTGTCACAAACCAATTATATTCGGTTGCATTGAATGTTATCTTTGTAGATCCCTCTTGCAAGGATAATGATGCCCATGAGTTTCCGCTTGGTATTACATTGCCATTTGCATCATACTGGGCTGAGAATCCGAAAGTTGCTACTCCTGTTGCTGACGGATCAGCACTTATCGCTCCAGCGGGAGAGTTAAATTCATTTTTTCCGGAAGCAGATTTGGTGGTAGGAGCATAAATAGGAACATATTGATAGGTACTCGTTGCTGAACCATTATTATTGTCACTGACAGTTAGTTTGATGGTATACACACCCGGTGTCGTATAGGTATGCACTCCGTTCACACTGCCCGATCCGCTCGCCTCTACAATTGTGCCATTACTTGTGGTGCCATCTCCCCAATCCCAGATCGCTGTATGTGTATCAGACACATTCAGATCAGTAAAGGTAGCGGAGGCAGTTATCTCCGTATTTGTTTGTACTGGTGTATTTGGCGCTGTAATTGCCCCGAGTACAGGTACGACATTTTGTTCTGTTTGGTATGTCCAAATAGCGGCTCTCCATCCCGTAATACCGGTAATTTGGTTATTATTATTTATTTTGTATGCTGAGGACGGATATCTCCTTTGAAGATTATATGCAAGCAACTCCCATTTGCCATTTATATATACTGCAGGAGTAGTTGGCGAAGATCCTGGGATAGCAACATGTCCTACAACTTCGCCTTTATCATTTATACCGATAGCAGATACTTCATCAAATGATAGTGAGGAGAGATCAGTGACCTGTCCATTATGATACATAAAGTGTCCCCCCACGATTTGTCCGCGGTTATTGATGTCTGAAAGACTATTATAATTATATTCACCAAATACCGGATACAAATCGGTTATAACATTGTTCTCATATAGAACGGGATGTCGTATCCCATTAATCATTTGATACCCAATTATTTGTCCTACATTATTAATTTTCTTTACTCCACTTCCGTCACCCAGCACAGTTAATGTGCTCAGTTGTCCGTTTTGGTAGATATAGGAGTGCTGGATATCATCATTTGTTATATAGTTACCTATAATTGCTCCATGATCATTAATGTCAGTAGCAGTACTTGATTTGATGTCAGGTGTCTGTAACGCTGCAATTTTGCTGATTTGGCCATTGTTATATGTGGCGCCGGAATTTTCGTAGGTGCCTGCTATTATGCCTTGATCATTGATGCCACTTGGTTTAAAGGGGTCAAGTGGAAGCATTTGATCGTTTGTGTAGAAAAATTCATAATGAGTATAATCAGATTTTATTGATGAGCCGATAATTTGTCCTGAGTTATTAATATCAGCAGGCACATCAGCCACCATTGGTCCCCAATATCCTGGCTCAAGATACTGATACGTACTGGTCAAGGCAAAAGCTGATGTAGGAAATACAAATACTGTGGAAAGAAAGAGAGAAAATATTATGATAAATATATTTTTCGGCATGCTTATTGTTTTTATGACATCTCTGATACGTCTATACTAATTATAGTAATATAATACAACAAGTATTGTCAATGCATGTACTGGGAACTTTTATAACGCAAATTATTTCGTTATAATAAAGGTACGTATGAAAAAAATAATAAGTTTTTTTGTGGTATTTTTTTCTTTTTTTGCCGTCTCGACACAGTACGCCTCCGCGCAGTCTCTCTCCATCACGTCTGTCACTCAGGAAAAATTATCCTCCAGCATCACGTCTGAGTTACTCTTGACCAATCCGAGTACCCAGCAGGAGGGTAACAGGACGCGAATGATACGCATGCAGGCGAGTTTGCGTGAGGAAATGGAAGAGACCTACAATGCCGGTGAGACCATAAAAGTGATTTTTAATAATCCTGATGACGATACCATTCTCCCTCATGTAAAAAATGTCCAGGATGGTAATGATACTGAAGATATACAGACCAATCAAGAGACGCAGAATGGCATAACTACTCTCGAGATTTTACCGCCCAAACAGTTTCGTCCGGGGAAATATACACTTGATGTGACCACGCTGACAGGCAAAAAAATAGAACAGGACTTCATATGGGGCGTTTTGGCGATAAATACCAACAAATCCGTGTATCAGCCCAATGAAGTAGCGCATATCGAGATGGGTGTACTGGATGAAAACGGAAACATGGTATGTAATGCGGATGTGAAGCTGGATATATTGGACAAAAATACGGGGAAAATCACGACATTAACGACAGAAAAGCAAGAAATTCGTATTCACAAGGAATGTTATGAGCACGAGTTTACGATGCGTCCGGATTATGACACCACCTATACTGTGGGAGATGCGGGAGAATATGAAATGACCCTTACCGCCACCACAGGAAACGGATCGTATACTATGGTGGACACCTTTAAGGTCGATCCGCAGGCAGCTTTTGATGTCGAACGCCTTACCACGACTCGTATTTATCCTCCGTATACCTATCCGGTGAAATTTAAAATTACTGCCAATAGAGACTTTGATGGAAAGATCGAGGAAAGTGTCCCGGAAAACTTCACTGTGAGTCAGATGAAGAAAAACGGAGACCTCTATGATCAGGTGGTGCAGAGTTATGACGCCCAAGGGGTAGCAGCGAGCTCATCAGCTCAGGCTGCAGCGGAAAATGATGCGGCAGCCCCTACTCCTACTGCTCCGCTTACCCCCACTCCCACAGAGAAATTAAAACCGCCGGATGAACAGGTGGATGAAACTATCGCATTGATAAACCCCTCAGACACCGTAAAATCTCCCATGGAAGCCAATGCCGTCGTCCAAGGACCCACTCCGACAGTGCCGCCTGCTGATACGAGTCCTGTCACATACGCGACTCCGTCCGGATCCTTCGCCGTGCCGCAATTGAGTTATCCTTTCATGGGTTATTATCCGCAAACACAGGGTTTTGGTTCTCAGCCAGATGATGTATATCTTTGGACCAAATATAAGCAATTCGGCGTGGTAGGCCATGATGGTATAGATTTCGGATTACCGATGAAAACGCCTGTCCTCGCGGCAGACAGCGGTCTGGTCATATATGCGGGAGATGGCGATTATGGGATTACTGTCATTATTCAGCATGGTTGGGGGAGGTCGTATTATGGCCATTTAAATAATGTTTCGGTGCAGCGCGGAAAAATTGTAAATAGCGGTGATGAAATCGGATTATCCGGTAATACGGGGCTTTCCAGTGGTCCGCATTTGCATTTTGGTATAAAGCTCAATGAATATACGTTCTCCAATGGGTACTATGGCAAGATCGATCCAAGCATTTATCTCTCTGGAGACACGCCGCAAGTGGCCGGCGCCAAGACACAGCAACAATCCGGAGCGTCTTTTGCCGGAGAAATATCCAAGGGTAACTCGGTTATTTCACTTCCATTGAAGTTAAAAAAAGGAGAATCGGTAACGGTAGAATATCAGTATCTGGCGCCGCAAGTCAGTCCGCAGTTTTATTTGTTGGGGCCGCTTCGTTTTATCGACAGTACAGGCTCGTCTGTCTTTGAGGAGTCCAGATCTTGGCAGATAGCAGCGGACGCTTTGTGGTATAACACGAGTTGGCTTTATCGCAAAGCCATAACCATTGATAGGACCAAAGTGCCGAATTCTAATCAGACAAATTTCCCCGTA
>CAZLSZ010000011.1:0-10554 GCA_964562445.1 uncultured Gammaproteobacteria bacterium | reverse complement strand
TTTCTCTTGCATCAGACTCTGATTTGGTGGGTAAAGCGAGGACAGATGGCTTTGATATCCTCTTTACGTCATCTGACGGGTCTACCAAGATCCCTCATGAAAGAGTCTATTATACATCCGGGACAGGCGCATTGCAGGCATGGGTCAAGGTGCCTACTGTAGCCACGGGTACCAATACTATTATCTATATGTATTTCGGCAACAGCAGCTCTTGTGATCAGGCGATCAGCTCCTGTGATGCTACCAATTATAATAAGGTGGTGTGGAGTGATTATAATGCCGTATATCATCTTGATGAAGATGTGAGCACTATGGGTGCCACAGCATATGATTCTACAGCAAATGGTCTCAATCTTAATGCTCAACTTGCTGGTGTTGGTCGCACTACAGGTAAGATAAATTACGCGGAGCTTATCGGGAATGGTAATGCCGACGAGGACGATTTGCGGGCCAATGATAACGCGTTATTTACCCCTTCGGGCAATATGACGATTTCCGGATGGGTAAGAAGTGCCTATACAAATGAGGTTATGATGGTATATAAAAATCAAGTTGGTTTTCCATATCAAAGTTATGAAATGAAGCCGAATGGCTCTGGGCAGGACTTTTGGTTTAATTGGATACGTTCATCAGATAATCAAGGATTCGGAGCAACCAACACTACAACATTTAGTGTAGATACTTGGTATTATGTCGCGGGATACAGGTCAGGAACAGTAGTAGGTATTTATGTAAACGGAAGCAACGCGAATACTACAAATGCCACGGTATTAGCAACGGATACATTACTTGACTCTAATTCGCATTTCCTCATAGGGGGCGTATATGCTGATACCAGATATGAAACTGCTCATGATGAGTACAGACTCCGTCCGTCTGCTATCTCAGGCGATTGGGCGATGACGGAGTATAACAATCAAAATAGCCCTAGCACATTTTATTCTGTCGGTACGCTGGATTGTTATCCCGGTAAGCCGCCGCCTTTGGATAAAGTCATGAGGCACGGTAAATCTCTGGATATCTGTGGCAAAAAGGCATTTACTTGGTAATGTGTATGCATAAACGACGTACATTTCATCATGGATATACACTGGTAGAGCTTCTGGCCGTGATCGGTATATTAAGCGTCATCGGCTCGATCGTAGTATCCGTTATCTTTATTTCCTTAACAGGCTCCAAAAAGACCGAGACTGTGGAGGTAATCAGACAAAATGGTGACTTGACCCTTTCGCAGATGGTGAAGTCTATCCGATTTGCTAAGTCTCTTGACACTCCCGCCAATTGTGTCCCTTCCGCTACTGTCTCATCAGTCACATTTACTCCAATTGCTAGTGATGGTCAGATCACCTATAGCTGCACAGGTGATACGCTTGCTTCAAACGGCGCGTCCCTGCTCAATACGACAAGTATCAGGACACAATCATGCAGCTTTGTCTGTACACAAAGTACTTTATCAAGCGCTCCTACTATTACTATTCAATTTACATTGGTTCCGGCAGTAGGAGGAGCATTTGCCGAAACAAAAGCGCAGCTGCCTTTTCAAAGCAGTGTGACTCTACGCAACTACTATCGTTGACAGGTAACTCCTCAGCTTGTTACGATAGAATTGGAGTATTGTATACTTGCTTATGGAATATCAAAAAGGCCAAGTACTTCTCATTGTCGTTTTGGTTATGGTAACTGCTTTGACGGTAGGTTTGTCTGTGGCAGCCCGGACCATCACCAATATGCGAACCACCCAAGATGCTCAGAGTTCCGAGCAGGCATTTACCGCGGCAGAAGCGGGACTGGAGCAGTCACTTACGGATAATAAAAATGTTTCAGGGAAATTTGATACCAATGTCAGGTATCAGACTGTCGTACGGACAGTCTCGGGGATGGAGTTTGCCATAAATAATGCAGCGCCTGTTCTCAAAGATGATTCCGCGGATATTTGGCTGTCTCAATATCCCACCTATACCAATACGTGGACAGGGACAATGACACTGTATTGGGGGGAGCCGGGAGATGTCTGTACCAATAACGAAAGTACCAACACTGCTGCCGCATTGGAAGTGGTGGTGCTTAGCGGGACTTCAAGTAATCCTCAGTCTACTTTATATGCATTTGATCCATGCAATACCCGGAGTCTGCAAAATAAGTTTGAGTATGTAGCTCCAAACGGAGGAACTATCGGAGGGAAGACGTATAAATATAGGAGAACCATTACGGTCAACTCAGGCTTATTAGTACGGGTTATCCCTCTGTATGCGCCTGTCATGCTGGGGGTCCGCGGATGTGATAGCGCCGGAAATAATTGCCGTACCCTCCCCTCTCAGGGAACTGTTATCGAATCCACAGGTGTCGCCGGAGAAACGACGAGAAAAATTGTGAGCACCAAGCCGTATCCCAAAGTTCCGACTGAATTTTTCCCGTATAGTTTTTTTATACCGCAATAATATGAAAAGTAATATATTTGGTCTTGATATCGGTACATCATCGATAAAAGTCGTATGGCTTGATCGTGATAAAGAGGTAATTAAATATGCCTCTGCTCTTGCTGTTCCTACTCCGCAGCAGGGTATCCAGTCCGAATCTCCTTTTGACCAGCAGGAGCTTGCCCAAATTATCAACAAACTTGTTATTGACGCCAAAATCACCACCAATAACGTGAGTATCGCTCTTTCTGAGAATCATGCGTTTACAAAAGTAATTGAGATGCCAATGCTTTCCGAAAAAGAGCTTTCCAGCGCGATTTATTGGGAAGCCGAACAATATATTCCGGTGCCTTTGGATACGGTAAACCTTGCGTGGAGCATACTTCGGCCGATAAAAACGTCACTGGCTGAGGAAAGAATGCAGGTACTGCTGGTGGCAGCGCCCAAAGAATTGATTCAGCGGTATCAGACAGTGCTGGATATCGCGGGATTGACAGTAGTTTCTGTGGAAACAGAAATATTGTCGGTAGTGAGAAGTTTGCTTCCCAAAGAAAATACTCCCACGTCTTTGGTGGCAAATATCGGTTCTCTCAGTACATCATTGGGAATTGTGCAGAAAGGCGTGCTTGCATTTAATTATACTGTGCCTCTCGGCGGTATCGCGCTGACTCGAGCGATTGCTTCAGATTTCGGATTACAGCCGGTGCAGGCAGAAGAATACAAGCGGGTATATGGACTCTCCGATAAAAATTTTGGGGGCAAAATCGGCAAGGCAATTGAGCCGATTTTGCAGACATTACTCAATGAAGTGAAAAAAGCGATGACATACTATGCCGAAAAAGACAAGAATGAATCTCCCATCACACAGATTTTATTTACGGGAGCGAGCGCAAATTTGCCGGGTTTGGGTGTGTATTTCGCTCAGAATATCGGTGTTGAGACGGTTATCGCCAATCCATGGAGAATGCTCAATATTCAGGCAGTTCCAGAGCAAATAGAGACATCAGGTCCTGAATATTCAGTAGCTGTGGGGCTGGCATTAAAAGAGTATGAATGAGGATGTAAATCTTAT
Organism: uncultured Gammaproteobacteria bacterium; assembly: GCA_964562445.1. Lineage (GTDB taxonomy): Bacteria > Patescibacteriota > Microgenomatia > Levybacterales > UBA12049 > JACDET01. Next base: position 7,065 of record CAZLSZ010000011.1, on the reverse strand, counting down.
CGGTGTTACAGAAAGACATGAAGCATTTGTGCCTGAAAAAAAACTACAGGTGATGCGTTTTTTTGCGATGCTGCTTTTATTTACTGTTTCGGCTGCTGCCATTATTCTTTTCATTCTTACCGCTCTTTCTCCCCTGCCGCAATTGCAGCGTCAGGAACAATCATTGCGTAATGCGCTCGCCGGATCTCATACGGAAATGGGGAAATTGCAATTGCTGGATGAACGTGTCACTTCTGCCGGAGAAATCCTAAAGGCGAGAAAACAATATGATGCCATTATTGCATCTGTTCTCCATAATATGAAAGGAGACATCAGAATTACTACCATCCGTATGGATAAGGATGCTCTGCATCTCACGGTGAGCAGTAAATCATTGGCATCACTTGACGGTTTTCTCAATGCGATGGCTACTCCCGGACGTGCACCAAAAGAATTTTCGCAAGTATTGTTGAATGATTTGATCACAGATGAAGAAAGCGCTGTGTATCAGATGTCTTTGCGGTTTACTTTATAATAATATGAAAAAAGAAGTGTGGATAGGTAAAAAAGGTTTTCGATATTGGTATTATCGATTTCGGGATTCTGAATATTATTCGTTTACGTTGATCGGTATTACTGTGTTTGTTTGTGTCATGCTCATATCATTTGTTATTATTCCGCAGATTGGAAGTTGGTTTTCTATCCGTGAAGAAGTGATTGCGACCAGACAGCGGATACGAGTACTCAAGGATAATATCGCCTTTATGAATAATTTGGACAGAAATAGGCTAACAGCGGAGGTGGAAACAGCCACAACAGCTCTTCCTTTGGAAAAAGATTTTAATAATATTCTTTCAGTTATTTCAGATGCCGCGATGACATCCGGTGTCTCTATGAATGATTTTTCGTTTAATGTAGGAGCAGTAGAAGGAAAAACGAAAAATGATCAGAAAAAATCAGGTTTGAACAGTATGCGCGTTACAGTTGTGCTTTCAGGTCCGGTGCAAAATGTGAGAAAGTTTATTTCTCAGGTCGAGAAGAGTCTTCCACTTTCTGAAGTTGTGGCGCTTGATGGTACGGATCAGTCCGTGGCAGTGACTGTGCAATTCTATCAAAAAGGCTTTCCGGCAGTAAAAATAGATGATGAACAGCCTCTTTCTACATTACCTGCTGAAAAGCTCGGGATATTGCAAAAATTGCAATCCATGAAAAAACCGATGCCGGTACTATTGAGAAATACTAATGCCTCAGAGAGCGCCATGCCACTGTTTTAGGAATTTGGAGTTATGAGTTAGGCGTATATTTTTTGTCATTGCGATCCTGCAATGCAGGAGAGCCTGCCGGTAGGCACGGCTCGTTTCAGGATCTCTCCCTTAGAGATTCCCGATCGTAGTCGGGAATGACGATGTTGTTTCCAATTCTTTGTTTTTCGTTAATAGAGATTGCTTCTCCTGCTTTGCAGGATCGCAATGACAGTTAATCCTTTTTTAGCAAATCAGGGCGGATTTTTTTGGTCTTTTGGAGTGCCTGTTCCTGCCTCCACGTGTCTATATGTTGGTGATTCCCATTGAGCAGGACATCCGGGACGGATTCTCCGTCATATTCCCTCGGTTTGGTATAATGTGGATACTCCAATTGTCCTTCTAGAGAAAATGATTCATCTTCTGTCGCTCCATCTGTGATAACGCCCTGTAATAATCTCACGACACTATCGGCGATAAGCATCGCGGGGATTTCGCCTCCTGTGAGGACGAAATCCCCGATAGAAATTTCTTCATCGATATATTTCATAATTCTTGCGTCAACTCCTTCATAATGGCCGCAAATAATAATTATGTGCTCAAGCTGTACGTATTCTCGTGCAATTGTTTGATTATAGGTTCTCCCGGATGCACTGGTGAGAAGAATTTTTGTCTTTTCGCGGGTAATTTCGGGATATAAATCCAAGGCATGTTTGATTGCCTCATGCAGGACATTTATTTTGAGTACCATTCCTACTCCTCCGCCATACGGGGTATCATCGACCATTTTATGCGGTCCGATACCGAATTGGCGGATGTTAATAAAGGTGAATGTCGCCTTTCCTTTCTCCTGCGCGCGTTTCATGATGGAATTGTTGAAGGGCCCGACAAACATTTCCGGAAATAGGGTCAAAACCGTAATTTTCATGAGTGTATTATAGCATTGGTTCAATAATTCTGTCATTGCGAGCGTAATATTCTGTCATTGCGATCCTGCAATGCAGGAGAAGCAATCTCTATAATAATATCTAATGAAATCATACTATGTTTATATCCTTTCCAATAAAACGAATACTGTTCTCTATGTAGGAGTCACATCCAATATAATAAAACGGATCTATGAACATAAATACAATCTCGTAGATGGGTTCACAAAAAAATATAGAGTGCATAAGCTTATTTATTATGAACAATATCAAAATATTCAGGATGCTCGCAATGACATGGGGATTGCCGCGCTTCGCTCGCAATGACAATGGTGGGGGTTATTCTTTATCAGCGAGGGTGATTTTGATGCGCATGTTATATTTCATTGCCTTGATCTTCATGATATTGCGGATACTTCGGATGACTTTACCTTCTTTACCGATTACTTTACCCATATCTTCAGGAGCTACAGAAATAGTATAGAGTGTTATCCCGTCCTCTTCATGTTCGTCTATTTCGACGGCATCGGGATTATCGACAATTGCTGATACGATGAAATGTAATGTGTCTTTCATTATTTAATTATTTCCTGTAATGTTTGTGATGGTTTGGCACCTTGTGATACCCAATAATTAAGTCGATCCATGTTGATTTTTTTCTTGCTGTGATCTACGGATTTTTCGTACCAACCGAGCATGTCGATAAATCCGCCGTCTCTTTTACTGCGTTTTTCTTTGACAACAACTCTGAACTTGCGTTCACCTTTTTTCCCTGTTCTGGTTAATCTAATTACTAATGACATATATTAGGTTCTTATTGTATCATTATTTGCCTATCTTCTCAAGTGCCTGCTCTGCCGCGTGTTCTTCACCTTCCTGCTTGGATTTCCCTTGTCCCTCACCGATCAGCTTATTATTCACATACACGCCGATAGTAAATTGTTTTGCGTGGGCAGGACCCTCTTCATGGAGTACTTTGTAGACAGGTGAATTCTGTTTTTTGGATTGGACATATTCCTGTAGAAGACTTTTAGGATCTTTAAATACTTTTTTACTTACATATTCCGCGATATCCGGGATGAGCACATCGTACAGAAATGGTTTGACGGCATCAATTCCTTGGTCAATGTATAATGCCCCGATGACGGATTCAAAGGTATTGGCAAGTATGGATTCATTTTCCCGTCCTCCTGAATCCTCTTCTCCACGGGAAAGTAACAGATGCTGTCCGAATTCAAGGGATTTTGCTTTTTTGGCAAGACTTTTGGTGTTTACGACAAGTGAGCGTAAATTGGTAAGGATTCCTTCATCAAATTGCGGATAGGTCCTGTAGAGATGATCCGACACAATGAACGAAAGGATACTGTCTCCGAGGAATTCCAGCCGTTCGTTGGATTCGATAGGTTCTTTTGTCTCATTGAGATATGACCTATGGACGAAGGCTTGTTTGTATAATTCTTTATTAGTAAAGTTAGGTATTTTTTGCATTTGTTATACTTCCCAGCACACCGTTGATAAATGACGGGCTTGTTTCATTGGCATATTCTTTTGCCAGTTCTACAGCTTCATCTATTATGACATTTTGCGGCTCCTGTTTGTCAATTAACAATTCATAAATAGCAAGTCTGAGTATCGCGAGATCCACTTTATTAATTTTTTCGACCGGGAAATCCGGTGCTGATTTTCTGATAGTATCATCAATGAGTGAACTATTTCGTAATATTTCACGGCATTCTGTACTCACTTCTTGCGTATGAAATTGTGTACTAAAGAGTTCCTGAATTAAATGTTGTCGTCTTCTGTGTCTCGGATCTTGAGGTGTCTTCATGCTTCAACAGTTTTTTGCGGGACAGTTTTGAGCACTTGTTCGCCTTTGTAGTATCCGCAGACTGCACATACATGATGCGATACGCGCGGAGCACCGCACTGAGCACATGTTACAGCTTGCGTAACGTTTAAATGTATTGCTGCCCGTCTTTTTCCTTTTCGAGCTCTGGAATGTCTTTTCTTCGGTTCGTGCGCCATGTGTGTATTTTAGCTTATTTACCCTCATCTTGCAACTGTTATGAGTTTTTTGCTACACTATCAGTATGAGCGATACGCAAAAACATACGACAAACAAAGCTCCACGAATTTCAGATAAAGAAAATCAGGAGGCAGTTCCATATATCCCGCCACCTCCCCCGGAAGATCGCGCAACTGGATTTACACGAAATCCTTTTGTTAATACACTCGGAATTGCTGCATTTATTGTTGTCGGCGGATTTATGGCTTATAATTATGTGAGTCAGGGGTTGACATTGACGGCTCATGAATCAGTAGGTCCGGAATCCTATCAGAGTGAGGAAGCTTCTTCAATAACAAATACACCTACTCCTTCAAATTAATCCTCTCTGGAGCAGATGTATTTGCGAATACATAAATCTTAATCGATTTTGTCTTTTTTGGTTTCATAATGAGCATGACGTGTCTGCCTGCCACCTTTGTTGCCCGTTAATTTTTGACCCTGTTTATAATGATACTCATGATGGAGCATTAAATAGGTGTTAAGATAACGGTAGTTTTGTCTATGCATGTTTTGTTCACCTCCTTTCATAACCTTGCTATGTAAAAACAACTATATACCATTTGTTTTTTAACTGCTTGACCCTCGAGAGATTTTTTTCTGACAAAACGGAGACATTGGTAAGAGGGTGGAAAGAATGGAGAATAAATCGGTAAGAAGGCAAAATTTGTCATTGCGAGCGGAACAGCGTTTGAGGCAGCGAAGCGCGGCAATCTCACATAACGAAAAACTAATACATGTCATTCTCGACCTGATCGGGAGTCTCTCATTGGTCATTCTTGGGACGAGTAGAACGAGGACCTGCCTGCCGGCAGGCAGGCTCCAGAATCTGATTCTGGACAAGCCAGAATGACGATTCGTAAGATCGGCTTGTCACCATTTTAATCTGGGGTGATGTTTTCGTTCACTTTCTGTTGGAGTTTTTCAGAGAGTTCCGAATATTGTTCAATATTGGGAAATATTTCTGAGGCTGCTTTTCTCGCTTTTTGAATGAGCTCGGTATCAGAAAAAGATGCTGCTTTCAGATGTGGTACCCCGTGCTGAGCTGTGCCGAAAATATCCCCAGAGCCTCTGAGCCGCAGATCAAGTTCGGCGAGTTCGGAGCCGGAGTAGATTGTTTCCATTGATTTCAGACGATATTCGGTTTGGTTGTTGGTGCTCTCTGAAAAAAGGAGACAATAGGATTGTTTGTCATTTCTTCCTACTCGGCCTCGCAATTGATGTAATTGCGCGAGACCGAAACGTTCTGATGCCTCAATCACGATAATCGTCGCGTTGGGAATGTCAATTCCTACCTCTACGACAGGTGTCGCGACGAGAATCGAAAATTTTTCATCTTTAAATTCTTTCAATGTTGTTTCTTTTTCTTTCGCGGTTTGTTTGCCGTGTAATAATTCGAGTTTATATTCAGGAAAAATTTCTTTTTGCAATTTTTCATATTCTTGTTTGACGGCTTTTACCGTCTGCATAGTCTCGGAAGGCTCGATAAATGGGCAGACGATAAAAGCCTGACAATCCGTTTCTTTTATCTGTTTTCGAATCCAATCATATGCTCCCATTCGTTTTTCTTTGGGCACAAGCCATGTCTTGACGCGTTTTCGTCCATGCGGCATTTCATTGAGATAGGACAGATCAAGATCGCCGTACATAGTGAGTGCGACTGTACGCGGAATGGGTGTGGCAGTCATGGTGAGAAAGTGCGGATTATTTCCTTTATTTTTGATAATGCCTCTTTGCTCTACACCGAAACGCTGCTGCTCATCGATGATGACAAGCCCGAGTTTCTCAAATGTCACTTTTTCGGATAAAAGAGCATGTGTCCCGATGAGAATATCAAATGTATGTGTATGATGTTTGTCTTTTGTCATTCCCGCCGAAGCGGGAATCTCTTTTTGAGAAGGTTTAAATTTTTTATTTCCCGTAACTAACTGTACCCGTACCCCCAATGGTTCGAGTAATTTTTTTATCGAACTATAATGCTGGGTCGCGAGGATTTCCGTCGGAGCCATGAGTGCTGATTGGTAGCCATTCAGAAATGCGACGTACATGGATAGTGCTGCGACGATTGTTTTTCCACTCCCCACATCTCCCTGCAACAGTCGATTCATCGGATTTGGTTTTTGCATATCCGTATAGATTTCATCCAGCGCCTTTTTTTGGGCATCCGTGAGTTCAAAAGGAAGGGATTTGAGACACGTTTCGAGTTCTTTATCATATTTTTTCATTTCGAATGGTATACCATTTTGTACCTTATTCCAGTCCGCTCGTTTTTTGAGTGTAGTCAATTGCATGAGGAGTAACTCATCAAATGCGAGGCGTTCTCTCGCCTTTTTTGCAGATTCGGCTGATCGAGGATAATGGATTTCCCTCAAGGCTTCTTGATAGCCTGATAAATGATATTTTTGGAGTATCGTCTCCGGAAGATATTCTTGTAATTCGTCTGCGTATTGAGTCAGAAAAGTATGAATTTGGCGCCTGAGCCATTTTGAAGAGACACCTTGCGTTTCAGGATATACTGGGATAAGTCGTGCTGTGTGAATTGCAGCGGTATTTTCGTACAGTATTTCGTATTGGGGAGATTGGATGCTGAGTTTGCGGCTTCTCCCGAACATCGCGGCTTTTCCTGAAGCTGATATATTGGTATTTGGGAGAATTGCTTTGGTAAGATATGGTTGATTAAACCATGTGAGTTCAATTGTACCCGTCCCGTCCGCGACAATAGCTTTTTGCATGGTTTTGATTCGTCCCCCACGCAGATAGTTTGTTTTCATTTCCAACACCTGTCCCTGAATGGTGACGGTCTCGCCTTCCTGCACATCGGCGATTGATGAGATCATGGAATAATCTTCGTATC
>CAZLSZ010000010.1:0-38195 GCA_964562445.1 uncultured Gammaproteobacteria bacterium | reverse complement strand
AATCATCCCTAAGACATCATAGCTGTCGGTTTCTATGCCCAAAACGGCCTCAAATACATACGTTTTGGGCATGTGAAGATATTCCTGACGTTCTTTATTGGCATCTCCTATCATAAGCAGAAGGACGCCGTGTGCCATGGGATCAAGTCTTCCCGCATAGCTGATGGGTACATTTGCATATGCAGGATGCGTTTTCTTTATCTCATGTATCATTTGCAGAGGTGTCTTACCCATGGGTTTATTGATAGGAAGGAGTTTGTTCATAGATTTAAAATAGAATATTGTCATTCCGGATTTATTATTTATTGTTTAGAGATCCCCGATCAAGTCGGGGATGACAATACATGTTATTAATTATCCTCAACATAATATCGTATTTCTTTTTTTGTGGGATCGAGCAGATTATAGAGATAGGTGATATCTTCATCTCTATGCCTGATGCATCCTGAGCTTCCGGGATCTTCATTTGATAGCTTCTCAGGATTGTTTCCTATGCCATGTAGCCCGAAATTACCAGGTTTTACCCAATCACATTGTCCATCACACTCATTATACGGTTGCGGGCCGTATGGAGCTTCTGACGGCGCGGGGACATTTAATGTCAGAAAATACGGTGCTGTTTCTGGATTATCTGGTTCCGGATGCTTCTCTGTGATAATCCAATATTCGCGGCCGACAAGTTTTGGAAGGGGTGTCGGCCGCTCCCCCGCGATCCCTGTTTTGACAACAAATGTTTTTACGACAGTACTGTTTGTCTTATCTCCGGGTACTCCCAGAAGGAATTCTTCTTTCTCAGATTTCCGGTGCAATAAGAACCAATAGTCTTTTTGTGCGGGATTCGGTTTTTGCATGGTTTGCTGTGTTTTCGAACGTTGATTTTGTGAGTGGACGTATCCGGCGACAAGAATAATCATGAGCATGCTGATGAACAGTAAAAATTTTCTTTGAAATATCATAATGTTTTGAGTGCTTCCCGAGCAGGAAGATAATTTTTATTGTATTCCTGTGCTTGCGTATAGTATTCTTTTGCCTGCTCTTTTTCTCCCTTTTCGCGGTAGATGTCTCCTTTTATTTGGTAGAGTTCAGAAAACGCCGTATTGCCATTTTCAAGGATATCGTCAGCGAGTTTTGTGGCTTCATCATAATTTCGTTCAAATTTATAGGCAAAAATTGGTTCAGGCTGATACCAAAGCATTCGTTCAGGTATTTGGTCGCGCGAATTCTCAAAATACGTAATCGTCTTTCTGTAGTCTCCTAAGTAGTAATGTGCTATCGCCTGGTTAAAATGGGCATACGAGTCATCAATATTCTGCCTCGTATCTTTTTGCGCGTGTACTAATGCGTTTTTCCATGCCGTTTTTTCATCATAATTATCTCCGAGAATCGCCTGCACGAGACGTTCTTTTTCTTTCGGATAAATCAGTACATACGTATAATTGAATGGCTTCCAGAGAGTTTCGTTCTCCTGATAGGAAATGATCTGATCAGGTCCGATAAAAGAATCATGGACGATAAATGTTTTCTGTATAGTATCGTACCCTTTCACAATTTTATAGTGTCCGATGTCCTCCTTGTCGTCCAGCCAGCTTCTAATAATTACCGGTATATCATTCGCGACAAGCATTTGTAACATTTTTACTGATCCTTCGGGACGGTATACTGCCTCATAGCCATACTTCTTTGCTTCCAAAACCATTTCTTCAGGAAATACTGCTTTGTCATCAATTCCTCCTTCAGGATTATTAAATGGCCGCAATTCTTCAGCTAAGATATTTTGTGATACAGGCGTACCGAAATGGTCAAAAATCATCGATAGCGCAGCAGGGCCACAGTTATTAAATGTTTGCGCGACATATGTCATATCACCGATTGTATATGCCGGAGGATATTGTGGAAGAATCGTCACAGGTTTGTGTGTGTAAATCTGTGAAAGTGGAATTGATAAGGTTATGGATGCCGCATTTGTAGCCTCAGGTATAGTTTCTGATGGAGCTGCTGATAATAATAGTGATAGGGATAATAGGGTTGTTAGGAACATTGGACATCATTGTACTATAGATATGTAATAAATCCAAAAGTTTGCCTATATTATGCTTATTGTCTAAATTTTTGCAGAAAAGTAAAAAGTTTACCCTTGTATGATCTCCTATAATGAAACTGATTGATCGCTTTTTGAATTTGCGGTATTGCCTGCTCTGTCGCTTCTTCGCCTATTTTGATGATTTCCTGCGCTTTTTCGTTATCAAAAAAATATTTCCATCCTACCAGACCGATATGATGTTTATCTTGCGGTTCGATAACGACATCAGCTCCTTTGATTGATTGTTTTGCAAGCGTATGCCTGAGTACGCTTGCCGTATTCATCGGAATGACAGTTAGTGCGGGGATGTCCTCAAGCGGATTTTCTGTATATACCGAGTCAAGATTGACGGCAATGATAACATCCGCGCCCATTTGGTAAAGTACATCCACAGGAACGGGATTTGCCAAGCCTCCATCTGCGAGCAGATGATCATGATACTTTAACGGTTGAAAAAATCCCGGAATCGCGATACTGGCTCTGATTGCTTTGACGATACTTCCTTTTCGAAATACCACAGGCTGGGCTGTGTTGATGTCGGTTGCTATCGCAGCATATGGGATGGATAATGATTCGATCCGATTATCTTCTATAATCTCATCGAAAAATTTTTCTACTTTTTTCCCTTTCAGAATACCTCCTTTGATCGTAAAATCAATCAGACTAAACCCTTTCATGCGGCTAAAATCATTTATTTGAGATTCAATTTTGGATATATCTTTGTCGGAGGCATACATCGCTCCTATCAGTGCACCGATACTTGATCCTGCTATGTAATCGATAGGGATATTATGTTTTTCGAGCGTTTTTAATACCCCGACATGCGCGATTCCTCTCGCGCCTCCGCTTCCCAATGCAAGTCCGATTTTCGGATGTTTTATGGTACCCATACTCTCTTTATTATACATATTATCGTAGATGAGTAAAGGAACTATACGAATCAGATTTGATAAACTATCTGTCATTGCGATCCTGCAATGCAGGAGAAGCAACCCAACATCTTTTTTGTCATTCCCGGCTACGACCGGGAATCTCTATAATAACTAAAAATTTAGACTTATAATAATTTTTCTATTATTTGTTAATAGAGATCCCCGCTTTCGCGAGGATGACGGTAAGATTGATTACGCACTATTTGACTATAGGATAAATAAACCGTATAATAGATAAATGAAACGGAAAAAAAGTATAAATAATCGAAAGCAGTACCGTCCGGCTTACGGACGAGGCAAAAAGAAATTTGCCGGTAAAAAGCAGTTGGATTTTACGGATATTATCAGGATGGCGTCTCTTCCACCGCAAAAACAGAAAGTATTGCCTACTGTGGGTTTCGACACATTTAATTTAGACCCCAAACTTCAGGAAAATATCATATTGCATGGATATACTGTCGCAACCCCTATCCAATCACAAGCTATACCGCATTTGCTGAACGGACGTGATTTGATTGGTATTGCCAACACTGGGACCGGCAAGACAGCCGCTTTTCTTATCCCAATGATTGATAAAGTACTGCACAATCCGCAGGAGAGGGTAATTATTATGACGCCAACACGTGAATTGGCTAAACAGATCGCGGATGAGCTCAATCATTTCATTCAGGGTATGCAAATGCAGTATGTGTTGGCAATTGGCGGGACGGATATGTTTCGGCAGATAAAAAAACTCAAGATGCAGCCGCAATTTGTCATTGGTACCCCAGGAAGACTTAAAGATCTTATTGAGCGAAAAAAACTGCATCTACAGAGTTTTCATAATTTTGTGCTTGATGAAGTGGATAAAATGGTAGATATCGGTTTTATCGAGGATATCAAATATTTTGTTTCTCTGCTCCCCCGCCCGCGGCACTCATTATTTTTTTCGGCAACTGTAACGGAGAAAGTGAAGTCGATCCTGCAAGATTTTGTCTCTAATCCCGTCACTGTGACGATTCCGTCCAATGAATCACGAAGCACTATTCGTCAGGAGCTTATAAAATACAAAAATGATACTGAGAAGCTTGATATGCTGCATGATCTGCTTACACGCAAAGAATTTTCCAAAGTACTTATTTTCGGCCGTACAAAATGGGGAATTGATAAACTCGCAAGGTCTCTGGAAGAACGTGGCTTCACGACTGCTGCACTGCATGGAAATAAATCGCAGGGGCAAAGGCAGCGGGCTTTGGATCAGTTTAAGAAGGAAAGGGTACAGATTTTGCTTGCGACCGATGTCGCGTCCCGTGGACTTGATATCGATAATGTCTCCCATGTCATTAATTATGACGCTCCTGAGTCATATGATGATTATATCCATCGTATCGGGAGGACAGGCCGTGCTGGTCGTAAAGGAACAGCGTTAACGTTTGTGAAATAACTATTCTTCTTTCCCTTCTGCGAGTTTGTAGTAGCTTTTTTTGGTTGTGCCAAATTTTTCCAGCAGTTTTTTCCCGACGAGTGAAGATAATAACGCGTGTGCTTGTTGCCGCGATACCCCAAAAGCTTCTTCGATATCGCTTGTTTTGATAGCCTTTTTATCAATAATAATTTGTAGCACTTCCTCTTCGCGCGGCGTCACAAGCACACGCTGATCTCCTTCAAGAGTATCAAGATGCCGCCTCTTGAGATCATCAATTCTCGCGATGGCGGCCTGCAAGGAACTCGCGATACCTTCGAGAAAATACTCTACCCATTGTGTCTTGTCCCCCTTGTCGGCACTATGGAGACAGTCTGAGTACAGTGAACGATCAATATCATAATAATCGTCAAGGATGAAGTATTTGCTTACTTCATAATGCTCCGTGAGGAGATAATATGTCGTGAGAATGCGCGCGAGGCGGCCATTACCATCAAAAAACGGATGAATGTAGGCAAATTGATGATGCATAATACCCGCTTTGAGAAGCGGATGCAGTTCTTTTTCTTCTTGCAGCCAAGTGAATAACTCCGACAGTGCTGTTTTGATCTCATCTTCTGTATGGAATGGCGGATTATGTTTTACGACAAGTTCGAGTTTTGTCTTATGTCCTACGAACACGGCGCCATTTCTCACGTGTCCGGTATCTTCTGTATCCATGATCCCCTCCATAAGATTTTTATGCAGTTTTTCCATAAAAGCGACTGATAGAGGGATTTGCTGTCGTGCCTGATTGGGCAATTTTGTCAATACATTGAAGTAATTTTTCACTTCCCGTTCCGACTTTGTCGTCGGTACGAGATCACCGAGTACCACATTGGTCACATCCTGTGGTGAAAGCGGATTGCCTTCGATACTCGTCGAATAATGCGTCGCGAGAATCTGATTTTCCTGTGAAAGCCTCAGAGAAAGTGAGGGGATGAGTTTTTCGCCTTGAATTTTGCCGTAGAGGCGCTCAATTGAAGCTAAAATGTTGAGAATGCGGAAATTGAGCGTAAAATCAGGTTTAAACATACTTTTATTATAATAAACTGATGTTATTTGTCAAGTGATTTGTAAATGGAATTGTAAGCAGTTTTTGAGTTATTGGAGGTAAACATAGTAAACACTGTCATTCTGGCTCATTCGGCAGGCTCACCGAAGATTCCTTCGGCAAGTGTTCTAAGGCTAACTTCATACTAGCCCCTAGTCCCCAGTTCCTTGAGTGTAGGGTTTTGGGTATCCTTTTGGGAAAGTGTCGGTTCTTCTCCGTTAAATTCCCATTGTATCGCTAAATCCGGATCATTCCACGCGATTGCCTTTTCAAGGCCTGGTGCCCATTCCTGATCGGTCAGATACGTATAGTCAGCCTCATCACTCATGACATAGTAAGAATTTCCACAGCCTGCAGGCACGAAAACACTTGTTTTATTGTCGTCCCCGATGATAAATGATTGCCATTTGCCGTATGTGGGAGAGTCTTTTCTGCAATCCACAATGACTGCTTGTACTTTGCCGTGCGTACAGTAAATAAGCTTATTCCATGGGGCTATATGAATGCCTCGGAGTGCTCCTTTCGTAGACCTCGCATGATTTGCCTGCACGACATTGAAAGGGGTATGTGTGAAGGATTCCAGTTCTTTGATACGCACAGATTCCCTGAAAAATCCTCTATCATCAGGAAATGTCGGCCGTTGTACTTCAAAGACTCCTTCTAAATTTGTCGGTTTAACGTTCTGAGTGTCGTTCATGATTTGCTTTCCTTTGGTTTTGTTTTTCGTCGCTCGATCTTCCGTAATGTGTACATAATCCGTTGGTCAAGGTTGATATCTTTGACGCGGGCAAAACGGATAATAGCAACTAAAATATCCCCCAGCTCCTGTTTGTATGTTTCATCCTGCTGCGCAGCTTTATTTGTGGGTTTGCGGCCATGTTTGGCGAGATATGCTCTTGCCATTTCCCCTACTTCCTCGACAAGATTGAGGATGAGGATAGAGCCGAATTCATCATCTAATTTTTTGCCGCCGTCAATTTTATCAAGTTTATTGAAGTATTTTCCAAATGGGGATATTTGTCTTCTTGCCATATGCATACTTTAGTACTTCCTCTATCGGAAGTCAACTATATTTGACTCTTTATTACTGAGCAATTATAATACTCGGATTATGGGATATGAGATGAATGTTCTTCGGGAGGAAAAGGTTCGAAAATCATATAAAAAAGCTGTCCGGAAAAGAGGAGGCAATAAATATGCAGTTGATGATAATGGGAAAGAGGTCATTCTCTCTGTTGTCACTGCGCAAAAAGGTATTTTCGGACGGATTACTGATGCCACAACTGTTGTTACGGACAGAACGCCTATGGAGCCTGCTGAAGGGATACTCTATAGCCGGTCACACGCGTTATCCGTAAAGCAAGGAGTAGATGGCAGGGATGATTGGGGGTCTGTTGAAACCATAACGACGGTAGAACATGGGAAAGTTTTTGTTACTCCTATTGTAGATATTGTGCATCCAGATGATATTGAATGGCATACACGATTACTCAAGAGCGTGAAGCGGGGAGATGTTATTATATACGATACTGGAAATCCAGAAGTTGATGGTAAGACAAAGAGAGAAATAAAGGCCACAAAACGCGGAAATAAGTAAGTCTTCCTAAAAAATGGTTTTTCCTCCGTAAAAAGCGTATAATATATTTTTACGATGAAGACGTCTGCAGGACTTTTTTTAACAGATATTCTCCCTTCACAACGAAAATTATATTCAAAGATTGTTTCCAATAAAATTTTTGGCAGGCACCCATCGCACTATGTCTTTGAAACCCTCAAACGTTCAGGAGTAGATGGTATAGAAGTATTTTTACCCTCATTTCAGGAATTAACCGCGGAAACTTTTATCGAACTCAAACAGCTGCTAGAACTTGAAAATATGCCTGCATTCAGCCTCCATCAGCCGCTGCGGTTTTTGACAAAGACCAAAATTCCTGAAACAGAACAGTTGTTTGAATACGGAAAATTGCTTGGCGTGGAAGTACTCGTTATCCATATCGGATTGGCCGGGAAACAGATATTTACGAAAGAGTATGTAGACGCGATTCATTTACTGCAGAAACGATATGGTATACGCGTCGGATTTGAAAACCGTGAGCATGTTATCGGATCAACGAAAAAAACAATGTATCATTGGCATGAGAAAGAATTTGCTAGAGTAATCCGAGAAAATGATCTTTATATTACACTTGACACAACGCATCTTGCACAAGCAGGTGGAGATATTGTGCAGTTTTTTAAAGATAATAAGAAAAGAATAATTAATATTCATCTGAGCGATTACAAGCATCATTTTCTCAATACCACCCTTCGCCCTCTTCGCTATAAGCATATGCCGCTCGGAAAAGGTACTTTGCCTATCAAAGAGTTTCTCGCGCTCTTGTATGAAGAAAAATATGAAGGTTTGGTCACCATGGAAATCCATACAGACCTTGAAGGCATGTGTGAAAGCGCGAGAGTTATTAATTATCTGCGAGATATAAAGGAAGAAGGCATTAAATAACTATAGGTTTTACTAATTGCATTTTATCATCGATAATGATAAGATAAAAACGATACAAATTATGGGATTACCTCGTAATCCCTTTTTTTTATTCCAAAAATATGATAAATATACGAAATGTCGGTATTATCGCGCACGTCGATCACGGAAAAACAACACTCGTGGACGCGCTTCTCCGACAGTCAAAAACAAAATTGAATAAAGACGTCGATGATCGTGATCTGATCATGGACAGCAACGAACTCGAACGTGAGCGTGGAATTACTATTTTTTCCAAAAATGCCTCAGTTGAATGGCAGGGTACAAAAATTAATATTATTGATACGCCGGGACATGCAGACTTCGGTGGTGAAGTAGAGCGAGTATTGACGATGGCGGATGGTTGTTTGTTACTCGTTGACGCAAAGGAAGGTCCCATGCCTCAAACCCGTTTCGTATTGAAAAAAGCGTTGGAAAAGAAACTCAAAATCATTGTGGTCGTGAATAAAATAGATAAGCCGGATGCCAGAATCGATCACGTTTTGGATAAAACGCTGGATTTATTTTTGGAATTGGGCGCTGATGATGATACCGCAGACTTCCCTATTGTCTATGCCTCTGCGAAGGAAGGGAAAGCAGGTATGGAACCTCATTTAGCTTCGATGCAGGATATCTCTCCTATTTTTGACGCAATTCTTAAAGAAGTACCTTCGCCAAGTGGCGACGTAAACGCACCGTTACAGCTGCTCATGACTACTTTGAGTCGTGACGATTATAAAGGGAGAATCGCGACAGGGAGAGTCTATAATGGCACTATCAAGGCAGGTCAGGACGTCATGCATATTAACCGTGACGGGGACATGAAAAAGTATCGGCTGACTTCTCTCATGACATTTGAAGGCTTAAATCGAGTAGACGCACAAGTTGTGCAGGCCGGAGATATTGTCGCAGTATCGGGTATCCCGGATATCACCATTGGCGAAACAATTGCCGATCCTGTGACCCCGCAAGCTCTCGAAGTACTTGCCATTGAAGAACCGACGGTGAAGATGACGTTTAGTGTCAATGACTCTCCTTTTGCGGGTCAGGAGGGTGAATTTAAAACTTCCAGACAAATCCGTGAACGATTATTTAAAGAACTGGAGACAGATACGGCACTTCGGGTAGAAGATACGGAAGACGGTAAATGGATGGTGTCCGGTCGAGGAGAATTACATTTGGCGATTCTTATCGAACGCATGCGTCGTGAAGGGTATGAGTTTCAGGTAAGCAGGCCGCAGGTCATTGTAAAAGAAGTTGATGGGAAAAAAGTTGCGCCGTTTGAACGTGTATTTCTGGAAGCGCCGCAGGATTATTCGGGTATCATTATGCAAAAGATGGGTTCACGTAAGGCAAATTTGGAAGATATGACGACGGACGATAAGGGAATAGTCTATTTTGAGTTCATCATGCCGACGAGTGCATTATTTGGCTATCGAAGTGAATTTATCACGGATACCCGGGGTCTTGGGATTATCAATACCAATTTTGACAGATATGATGTCGATTCGGGAGAGCCGATTAAACGCGAACGAGGATCCCTCATCGCCAATGAAACCGGGCAATCAAATCTGTATGGCCTAACAAATATTCAGGAACGTGGCACATTGTTTATCGGCCCTGGAGTGCAAGTATATAAAGGTCAGGTCATTGGCGAAAATTCCCGTATAGAAGACATGCATGTCAATATTTGTAAAGCGAAGCAGTTGTCCAATATGCGTTCTAAAGGTGAAGGCGGTATGGAGCACTTTAACGTGCCTAGAGAAATGGATCTTGAGGATTCGCTTGAATTTGTGAATGATGATGAGTTAGTAGAAGTTACTCCGAAAAATATCAGAATCCGCAAAAAGATTCTTGATGAAGTCCTCGCCCGCCGTATGAAATCACAAGGGTTATTATAAATCCGCGCAAAGGTCTCCGAGGGGACAATCTGGGCATTTGTGCGCACGGGCAGGGCAAAATTCCCGTCCGTAGAGTACCAGCATATTCGCGAAGTCTATCCAGTATTCTTTGGGGAGGATTTTCATGAGATCAATTTCAATTCTTTTGGGATCATTGTATTCCGTCAGCCCAAGCCTTTGGGATAATCGGATAACATGCGTATCACATACGACCCCCTCAGCTTTGTGATACCAGTTGCCTAGTACGACATTGGCTGTCTTTCTGGCAACTCCGGGCAGCCCCAGCAGTTCATCCATCGAGTCAGGGACATTTCCGTCATATTTCTCCGTAAGTATTTGTGCAGTTGCTTTGATATTTTTGGATTTATTATTGTGAAAGTTTACTTTGCTTATCATAGCGTCTATTTCTTCAAGTGGAGCCTGAGTAAATTCTTTGGAGGTAGGATATTTTTTGAATAATGCGGGTGTAATTGTATTGACCAGTTTATCTGTTGTTTGCGCTGACATAATTGTCGCGACAAGCAGTTCAAAGGCATTTGTATGATTGAGAGCGGTTGTCGCTTTGGGATAATATTTTTTGAGTCTTTTATAAATTTCCAATGCTTTTTGGGATTTTGTCATTTGATTTATTATACATTAATTTTTTATTAAATTCATAAATTCCCTCTTGCATTTAGGTGGTATAGTTTTGTATAGTTAGTTATTATGGACGACGATACAAAAAGAGAAGAAGAAACAGTAATTGATATTGATACTTCTGAAGATCAATCTCCCGAAGCAGAAGTCAGAACACTCAAGATTAATGATGGACAAAATAATGCGCAAGATTTTCTCAATCTTGCTGAGTTAATCAATAATCATATTGAATCTATTGATAAGCTCAAAGAAGAGCTCAAAAATACCCGAGAAATGTATGAAGACTCATTTAACAATGATCCGACATACAAAGAAAATCTTGAAAAAGTAAAAGATGTAACCAAAGCGAAAAATACTGTACGCCAGCAAATCGCGAAGCAGCCATCTGTCGCGACACTTGAACAAAAAGTAAAAGACCTGCGATTTGATATCAATGAAAGCTCCAAAACACTTTCTGATTTGTTGCAGGATTATAAAGAACAGACTGGCGCGACGGAGATTGAGACACGAAATGGTCAAATTCTTGAAATTGTTAGTACGTCCAGATTAGTAAAGAGGAGTAATAAATAAACTCAAAGATCTGGAAGAGCGATAGAGATCATGAAGCAAGTTCAGGATGACAAAAGTATGATAATAAATAATATAGTATGTTGCTGCATAAATCTCGTTTAACGGGGTTTTTGTGGCATTTTATGAAATATAACCCCGTTTTAGCGGGGTTTTTTTGTGGATAAAATTATGAAAGAGTACGGGTTATCTTATACAAAGCTGAATACTCTGCCTTCAGAGAGTACGCTAAAAGGCTTGGTGATTGAGGCGCACCCTGATGATGCTGCCTTGGGAGGTGGTTTCGTCGAGCTTGCATCTTCAAAAAGTATCGCAATGACATCCTTGACATTAACAGATGGAGGCGCGAGGGATCTGGCCGGATTTACTCGAGATCGTTTAGTAAAAACACGACGTGAGGAAAGTCTGCGGTCACTTCATATTTCCGGAGTTACGGATGCATATCTTGCAGCCCTTCCTGATGGTGCGTTAGCTGAACATAGTCAGGAAGGGCTGCAAATTATCCGGCACGTTTTATATGCCGTACAACCTGATTTCGTGGTCGTTACTCATGAAAAAGATGCTCATCCAGATCATGCATCAGCAGGATTTTTAACGAGCCAATCTGTCCAAAATGAAATACCCGTATATTATATGGATACGGTATCGAGTAATGAAAATAATGATACTATTTTACCGGCGAGTCACGTTATTGAGATCGATCATGCAAGTTATGTGAGAAGAAATGCAGCATATATGGCTCATGTCAGCCAAGTTACTGCGTTACCGGAGGATGAAATGAAAAATGTGCGAAGTGTTGTTTCCCTTCCGTCTCAAAGGGGCGAAAAGTATAACATAGCGTATGCGGCTGTTTTATTTCAGACGACAAAAAATACACATGATATAATTGGTGAATTATTTAGTAATACTATCAAGCCTATATCACCCTCCAAAGCGGCATAAGTTATTTATTGAGGAGCTCATCAAATTGCGCTTTGTACGTTTTATAATCAATGCCGCCTTCCTGTTTTACTCCGTTGATAAAGAATGTGGGAGTGTAATCTATTCCTACCGCATAGCCGTCTTTCATATCTGCTTCTATCTTTTTTGTATATTTTTCTTCCTCCACTTCTTTCTTAAATTTATCTGCGTCAATACCTATCTCTTTTGCATATCTCGTGTAAATTTCAAGTGGCTTGCTACTATTTGCCCAATCTTTTTGTCCGCTAAATAATTTATCTTCCATTTCGAAGAATTTTCCCTGTGCTCCTGCGGCTTCAGCAGCTTGTGCAGCAAGCTTGGAATGTTTGTGCATTTGAAGCGGGAATTGTCGAAACACGTATCTGATTTTTCCTTTGTATTCTCCTCGGAGTTGTTGTACGATAGGGTTCGCGACACCACATCCCGGACACTCAAAGTCCGCAAATTCCACAAAAGTAACTTTTGCATTTGCGGGACCTTCTGCATGGCTGTCTTTTCTGACTAATGCTTCGATATTTTGTATAGGTTTGGCGTTTACTGCTGTCGGGGACGGTTTGCCTCCTACAAAATAAGCAGCTCCGATGACAATGAAGAGTGTTGCTATTCCTATTCCGATGAGTACTTTTGTTTCGGTAGACATAAATGTTTGCTTATAATAGCATACCGTTATTTACGAATGCAATTTGTTTTTTTGCTGTATCTCTTGTTTTTCTTTGGCTACTCTCATTTTGAATTCAGGGTTCTGTACAACTTTTATAATTTTCAAAACATTATTGATACCGCCAATTGCTCCAATGATTGCTCCGACAAGGGCAATAAATGGTGCTGTATGGAAGATATTGTCAAGAAAAATGCCTAAAAAGAGGAGAATTATGACCGGTGCAGCCAGAAGGAACGCTGTACTTACCCCGATAAGCATATATGCTCTTGCCGGTAATTTGCTTTTTTCGTCTTTATTCATTTGCTAATACCTGTAATAACTGCTGAACCTGTCCGATTGTATGACTTGGGAAGTTTGCGATACGTATATGGCTATCTTTTCGTTTTCCGTATCCTTTGGCTACAATAATGTTATTTTTTTTCAAAAGATTGACAATTTTTTCCGATTCCCCCTGCACATCTATTACAATAGTAGTTTTGGATCGATACGGTCCATTGGTGAATGGCTTGTATTTAGGATGGTTTTCAAAGAATGTGTATATGAGGCTTGCTTTCTCATCAATTTCCTTGCGTATGACATCAATTCCTTTTGTTCGAATATCTTCAGTAACTTTGGATAAGAGATAAATGCCAAGCACATTGGGTGTTTCTCGTGTTTGATGTTTATCGGCAAATTCTTTGAGCTTGAGAAAATTATGGTGGCTACCGATAGCTATGCCTTCCTCTGCAAGATGCTGTGCTTTTTGTATAGCCCGATCACTCACAATGATCACGCCGAGGCCCGCAGGTAATCCGAATCCTTTTTGTATTGAGAATATGCCGCAATCTATTTTTGTAAAATCGATATCAAGATATGGAAGTGACGAGACCATATCCACCGCGATGAGTTTGTCCGGATATTGGTCCGCAATGGTATAGATATCCTCGACTGGCAAATTTACACCTGTGCTTGTTTCATTCTGTACAAAACAGATGAGTTCTGATTCCGGTGGTACCGTAACGTCATCAAGTTTGAATCCTTCTCCATTGGGAGCATCAAATCGAAGCGCCTTTTTATTGTAGTCAAGGGCTATCTGATAGAATTCTCTGGAGAAAGAGCCATTGATGAAATGAAATGAATGCTCCTTAACGGTGTTTTGTATTGTCCTTTCCATCCCTTCCAGCGCGCTTGCCGTAAAAAAAATGTGATGCGTATCTGGCAGACGCAAAATGGTACGCAGATTTGCGTCTGCCTTTTTGTACCAGTCAGTGAATGTGCTACTTCGGTGCGATATCGATAATACGTCATCATTGAGAGCCTGACGTATGTGGTCGGGTATGGTCGGATAGAGTTGAGATGGCCCTACGGTAAAATAAAGTGTATGTGGTTGTTTCACGATTCTATTATAAGCCCAAACTCTTCTTTTTACAAGTTTAGGAAGGATGAACGTCGAGAATTGTTTTTGTGGTTATTCCATCAATATACGTTAGTCGTCATTCTGGGTGAGCCAGAATGACATGGCGAGAAGAGCTAATATAATACTCTTACTTTAATTGTGTCGGGAATATTTTTGAGTAATCCAATGATTTCGTTGTCATAGCCTTTGGTAATGTCTGTAATCACATATCCTATATCTTCGTTGGTTTTGAGGTATTGCCCCACAATATTGATGTTTTTTTGTGCAAATGTAGTATTTATCTGTCCGAGAATCCCTGGGACGTTTTTATGTATATGCAAGATCCGATGAGTATTCCCTTGTGGAGGCAACTGCAGATTTGGGATGTTTACACTCATATCAGTGTTGCCGGTATTAATATATGAAATAATTTTTTCGGGAACATACTGAGCAATATTTTTTTGCGCCTCAATAGTCCCGCTTCCCATGTGGGGTGTTAAAATAACGTTTGGCAGTTCTTGTATGCGAGTGCTAAAATCATCGGTATTTTTTTCCGGTTCATGTGGAAACACATCAATTGCAGCTCCTAGCACTTTTCCGTTTTCGATATTTTTTCGTAATGCGTCAATATCCACGACAAATCCTCTACTCGCGTTTATAAAAATTACTCCATCTCGCATTTGTTTAAACGCTTTCTCATTAATAAGATTAGTATTGGTTTTTTTCCCGCTTACATGTACGGTGACAATATCCGACATCTGTAGAAGCTCTTTAAGTGAATCACATTTCGTAGCGTTGCCAAAAGCAAGTTTTTCAGAAGAGTTATAAAAATATACTTTCATTCCTAGTGCTTCTGCCAAAACAGATACTTGTGATCCGATATGTCCATAGCCGATAATGCCGAGATTTTTTCCTCGTACTTCGTGACAGTCAGCAGCGGATTTATCCCAAATCCCTTTATGCATCTTTGTACTTTTTTCAAATGATTTACGTGCAAGCATGATCATCTCCCCTATTACAAGTTCGGCGACACTTCGTGTGTTACTGTACGGCGCATTAAAGATACAGATTCCTTTTTTTGTGACAGCAGCAATATCTATCTGATTCGTGCCTATAGCGAATACCCCTATTGCCAATAAATGAGGCGCGTTGTTGATAATATTGGCGGTTATTTTTGTTTTTGAGCGTATCCCCAGAATAGAAACGTCTTTTATCTTTTTTATCAGCTCATCCTCAGGTAAACTCTTTTCATGGTATTCTACGTTGTATCCTTCTTTCTTAAATAGTGTCACAGCATCAGGATGCACGTTCTCAAGCAATAACACTTTTATACGATTCTTGGGATACGAAATTGAACCCGGAAGTTTATTTACGTAAAGAAATTCATCAAACGTCGGAGCGACCTCATCTGCTTTACAGATGACCATATCCCGTTGTACATTTTCCGTAAACGCAATAAATTTTTTTGCAAGTCCCAACTTTTTTATTTCATAATCTGTATACCCATCCCCGATAATATATAAATCATTTTTTAAATGTAATGATTCGACGACTTTTACTTTCCCCTTTGCATGACTCATTGGATTGTTCGTATCCACTCCGATGACATTACCTTTTTTATCATATATAAAAGTATTTGCAAAAATATGGTTTTTGGGTATAGCAAACTTTTTCATAACCGGCTCGATAAATTCCATAAACCCACCTGAAATGATATAGATATTATCCTTATTTTCTGTAAAGAATTTTTTATTCCGTTTAATCGACTGAGAGATTTTGCGTGATAATATTTGACCTGTTTTTTCTACCTCTGCTTTAGTACATGAAATAAGTGCTATACGTCGTGTAAGACTATCCTCAAAAGGAATTTTCCCTTCCATTCCTAATTTTGTTAATGTTTTTATTTGAGTAAGAATTGTATCTTTGTCAGGATTTTTTTTGAGACTGATCTCAGCCAATTCTTCTAATCCTTCAGTATTTATAAATGTACTGTCAAAATCGATAAGGTATTTTTTTGTTAGCATTTGGGGATCATTATATAAGAAATGTTGAGATGGTTACAAGTAAGTAAACATTGACTTGTATTTATTCCTTTGCTAGTATCCGAAATATATATTTATGAATGCAGAAAATCCTGATGTACGATCTTCTAAAAAAACATCATTCTCAGCAATTTTTTATGTGTTCATGGCTATTCTTTTAATGATAGCTAGTATATATCTTTTATTTATTTATAAAGCTAATAAGGGCGCCGTTCTCTCTGCTACTGTTTCTTCTTCTCGTTTGGATGAACCTACTGCTCGGCAAGAAATTCATAAAAGTTTTCAGATAAATGTCAGGGGAAATGAAGAAAAAATTCTTTATACTATACAGAAGGCTGAACTGAGAAAATCCTTAATCATCAATAATGCACAACCGACAGCAAATGAAGGAAATATATTTTTGGTATTGTATTTGAAACTTGTGAATGATACGAGAAATCAATTACAAGTAAATACAGATAAAACTATTTTTTTGCGAGTAAATAATAAAATAAATGCTTTATCCCCAGATATTACTGAAAATATAGTTTCAATTCCTCCGTTATATTTTACCTATTCGCGTGTTGTTTTTGTCGTTAAAGAAACCGAACGAAATTTTTTAGTTGAAATACAAACAGGAGATACTACTAAAGAATCATTACCGTTGCAGCTTAAGTAGTGAATTACATTTTGCTCTTTTTTGGTACCCATACCGTGGCTGCTTTTGGCATGGCATATATCTGAAAGCGCGGATCTTTTGTGGCTTGCGTCTCTCCATCGTGTTGAAAAATAATATATTCGTTCGGATTATGTGTAAGGACATCTACTCGTAATTTCTCAAAATTTCTTCTTTCGATTCCTGACTCTTTTTTTAATTTACTTGCCTCATGAAGAAGCAAACTTGCGAGTCCCGGATGGCTCAAAACATTCGGTTGGATAAATAATGCCTCGAGTATGCCATCATCTATTTTATTATCCGTCAGGCGCAAAAAACCACCGTATGGTCCGAAATTTTGTACAGCGAGTATCGCTGTATCGTTATGTATTTCAGGTTCTTTATCGCCGAATTGCGCTGAAAAGGTATGGGGAGTTTTCTTTCTCTCTCTTTGAAAGTGCGGCCACATTCCCAACCGGACTTTTTTGCCGCCATTATCCCATTCTTTTAATGTTCTTGCCATGGTTCCTATATCTGTACTTGCCAGAAAAGGATACTGCAATTCATTGTTTTGTATAATGCCCAGGTCAATCTGCTTTGGTCTCCCATTGAGAACAGCGTTTTTAAAAATTTTCCATGGATCAGAACCTTTTACAAATTCATTTTGTACAACATTTTGTGTACCTCCACCCAATATAGCCAGTTGTGTCTCGCTATCTGATTTCGCGAGCATATATACAATTCCCGCGTTAGATCCATCCCCGCCTTTACTGACGATGAGACCGGTATTTGCATCAATGGACTCTTCTACAACGCTTCGAGCATGATCTGTGTCTGTTGTTTCAACTATACGGACATCAAGCCCTAATCCATCACGATCTCGCATAAACGCGGTTACTTTATTTATCCCTGGTTCATATACTCTTTTATTTTTACGACGTGGTCCCGCATTTGGATTTATCATTACCACAGCTGTCTGCGTAGGTAATTTTTCTTTCACTAATTGTATTTTTTCTTTAGAATTCATATTCGGATAACGTTATATATGCTGAGGAAAGGAAATATTCGTCACAATCAATGGTGTTATTTTTATCACAGAATATCTGAAAATTCAAATAAATATCATTCAGTATATTTTCCGATTAATTCCCGATCTAGTAATTAAAAAAAATACATTCCATATATTTTCTATTTCTATAAGACAATTACCGAAAATTTATATAATTCATGTATACAGTAGCTTTCTATGAGTATAATTAGTGATCGTTAATTATCTCATAGTATTATTAATAGTAATGTTTTACCATATTGATTTTTTATGCATGAAATGCTATGGATGAAGAATTTCTTTATCAATATGGGACCAATGTTATCCATTTACAGAGATAATCATTGACTTTATGAAACCTAATATGTTATACATAATTGCTGCCTCGGGACAATTAAAAAATATACGTTGCCCCTTTACTATAAGATTAAAATAGTATATAATTTGTCTCTAATAGTCTGACCTTGCTATCAAAGGTAATTTAGTAAATATATTTTGTAAATCTGTCCGGAGCAGAATAAGCATATAATTAAATTATATACTCATTTCCTTCAGACAAGTTTCCATATCATAAACAGACTATACATAATATATGGGAAATAACAGACCTTTAATTAGTATTGTTGTACCGGTTTATAACGAAATTGGAAATGTATTAAATTTTCATAACGTGATAACTCGTGCTATGCACGCATATAGAAAACCGTACGAAATAATATATGTTGATGATAATTCCTCTGACGGCACATATGAATGGTTAACCTCTATCGCAAATGATGATACTGTCAAAGTAATCCGCAAAAATGGCACACAAGGGAAAGCATATTCTCTCATTCAGGGTTTTGATGTTGCGCAAGGGGATGTCTTTGCGATGATTGATGGAGATTTACAGTATCCGCCGCAAAAAATTCCGGAAATGATTTCTATGCTTAAAGAAGCAGATATCATTGTCGGAAACAGAAAAGACTACAATGATAATAAATTACGAAGATTTATGAGCCGAGGATTTAAAAAAGTTTTCGGTCAGATGATGTTTGGGTTATCCACAGATATTCAGTCAGGTCTTAAAGTTTTTACGAGGCAAGCATATGAGGTCGTTAAATTTAAGCCCGTTTCTCCATGGACATTTGATTTAGAGTTTCTTGCCCGTGCTCGACACGCGGGATTTATTATCGAAAATGTATCGATCGTGTTTGCCCCCAGAGTTAATGGAGAGTCCAAAGTAAATGTGGTGAAACAGTCAATTGAAATTGGTACAAACGCATTAACTATAAAAATGAAAAAGTTTCCATATTTCCATATCCAACCGGAAAATAATTCCATGAGAGGCGCAGGTGTTGGGTTTAATAAACGTCAATACATTACACATACAACACTTCCTGATTCATTATCAGCGATTCAGACGTTTTCTCCGGCGCAGAAGTTTTTTCTTACTGTTACTCCATTCCTTCTTCTTGCAGCATTAATTGCTTTTCCAATCAATACGGCACGCGTTGTCGTGGCAGTACTGAGTATGCTTTATTTTATTGATGCGGTATTCTATCTCTATATTGTTTCAAGAAGTTTGACAAAACAGCAGGAAATTGATGTGACAGATGAAGAATTGAATAGTATTGATGAGTCTAAGCTTCCCATGTATACCATTCTTTGTCCTCTATACAAAGAAGCTCATGTAGCTCCTCAGTTTTTAGATGCTATTTCAAAAATGGATTGGCCGCTGGATAAGTTGGACGTCATGTTTCTTTTGGAGGAAAATGATGTAGAAACGATTGAGACATTTAATCAAATGCACCTTCCGTATTATGCTCGAACCGTTATTGTTCCAGATTCTCAGCCTAAAACAAAGCCAAAAGCATGTAATTACGGATTAACCTTTGCAAAAGGAGAATATTTGGTCATTTTTGATGCTGAAGATATTCCAGAGCCGCAGCAGTTAAAGAAAGTCTATGTAGGGTTCCAGAAAGTTCCAAAGAGTGTGAAGTGTTTACAGGCAAAACTGAGTTATTACAATTCACGATACAATTTATTGACTCGATTCTTTACCGCAGAGTATGCTCTTTGGTTTGATATGACACTTCCGGGTCTGCAGTCGTTAAATTCAGCATTGCCGCTTGGAGGTACAAGTAATCACTTCAAAACCGAAAATCTTCTTGAATTAAAAGGCTGGGATCCTTTTAACGTTACCGAAGATGCTGATCTGGGTGTGCGCTTGTTCCAAAAAGGGTATCGAACCGCTGTTATTAACTCAAACACCTATGAGGAAGCGACAAGTGTCAATAAAAACTGGCTCAGACAGCGTTCACGCTGGTTGAAGGGCTACATGCAGACATATTTGGTGCATATGAGAAACATAATACCTTTTATTAAAACGAAAGGTATTATTCATAATTTAATTTTTCAGCTTAATGTAGGTGGAAAAATTCTTTTTGTGCTGCTCAATCCGATTATGTGGATCATTACACTCCTTTATTTTGTCGCATATCCATGGTTTGGTCCTCCTATGAAAGAGATTTATGTCGCACCTATCTCATATTTTGCCGTGACATCCTGGATTTTCGGTAATTTTATGTTTTTGTATGTCTATATGATTGCTGTTGCAAAGCGTAAACAATGGGATTTAGCCAAATATATTTTTCTGATTCCATTCTATTGGCTGATGATGAGTACTGCAGCCATGATCGCGTTATATCAACTTATTTTAAAACCTCATTATTGGGAGAAAACCCTGCACGGGTTTCATCTGGGACGATCCACGAAAGAAGAAAAAGCTACAGCTACAGCACCTACTCCTGCGCCTATGCCCGTACCTACATATGCGCCGACTGCGTCTAATACTGCGGCAGAGGATGTGGCGGTGCGACCAAGCTATGCTCAGGTTGTAAATACAATATCTACAGAAGAATCTGCTCTCCTTGCAGAAAAGAAAGAAAAACCCGCAAAGAAGAAAAAATCTTTTGCTTTCCAATGGCCGGATGATTTGCCTTTTGGTTCTTTCATGATGACTGTACTCCCCTTCCTCGTGCTTCTCAATTTGGATTTAGTGTTAGCAAAAATATATTTCACACCGGAAAATGCTCAGCTCTATTTGATAATGTCATTGTTTGCTAAAGCTCTCTACATCATCAATCATTTTATTTCTGGTTACGGCGTATCACTGTGGTCTAAAAATACAGTTAAGAAGAACTACTTCAATAAACTTATCTTTATGACATTCTTGGTTAACTGGATTGTCTTTGCAATTTTCGGTTTGGAAGCAAAATACACTTTACCATTTATTTTTGGAGATACATTTGCATATTTGTATGAACCCATCAGCTTTTATCTGTTTGGTATGTTTTGTTATGGTATCGTCAATAGATTTAATTCGAATTATCTTTCCAAAAATAATTATACCTTTACTGTTATTACTCTCTTTACTTTATTTATGCAGGTGCCGCTGTACGCGATGCATCATAATTCATTGCTAGAAGTCGCAAAAACGTTTGCATACTTGGGCTCTCTCAATCTTGTTTTCGTGATGCTTGTACAGGGTGTGAAGCCATATATAGAAGTACTTGAGAATAATTACGCAAGTATGCTCGATCTATTTAATGCGAGCAAAAAGATGAGGAAAACATGGAAGCCCAATGCAATGAAAATTTTGATTTTTAATTGGAGAGATACCAAACACACATATGCGGGAGGTGCTGAAGTATATGTACAGGAATTAGCTCAACGATGGGTAAAAGATGGTAACAAAGTAACCCTTTTCTGCGGAAATGACAATAATAGTCCGAAATATGAACATGTAAATGGTGTTGAAGTGTATAGAAGAGGAGGGACATTTACTGTCTATATCTTTGCGGTTTTGTATTATTTTACAAAATTCCGAGGCAAGTATGACATAATAGTAGATTGTGAAAATGGTATACCATTCTTCATGCCATTATTTGCCAAAGAACAGGTCATCCTGCTTATCCATCATGTTCATCAGGATATCTTTAGAAAGTTTCTTCATTTTCCGTTTAATATCATTGCGAAAGTTATGGAAGGCAAGCTTATGCCCGTAGTGTACCAGGATAAACCGATAATTACCGTCTCCGAATCATCGAAGAAAGATATCGTGGAGCTTGGCTTTTCTCATGAAGAAAATATTGAAATTATTACCAATGGCGTGACGAAGTCAATGCATGTAGACTATCCGAAGACAGATTACCCGTCATATGTTTACCTGGGCAGACTGAAAGAATATAAAAATATTGATGTAGCTATTGAAGCGTTTGCCAAAGTATTGAAAATTCATAAAAATGCGCAATTGTCCATAGTTGGAACTGGAGAGATGTATAACAAACTTTCTATGCTAGTGGAAAAATTAGGCATAGCAAATGCCGTGACATTTTATGGGAGAGTTTCAGAAAAAGAAAAGGCGCAAATACTCTCACAAAGTTGGGCTGCGATTCAGCCTTCACAGATGGAAGGATGGGGTATTACTGTGATTGAAGCAAATGCTGCAGGTACACCCGTTATCGCTTCCAAAGTGAGCGGATTGATGGATTCTGTGATTGATAAAAAGACAGGACTGCTTATCCCTGTAGGAGATGTCGCGTGGTTTGCGCTTGCTATGAGAAAAATGGCAGAAGATTATATGCTGAGATTTAATTTGACGCATGGAGCGCGAGAGTGGGCAAAGAATTTTGATTGGGATCAGAGTGCAAAGGCATTCTATGAGGTGATTGGGAAAAATTTCAGACCTCCTACACGACCGAGAATGAATGATATTGCATTAACAGCTTCAAAAAGAAACTAAATAATGTCTCATAGTTTACAAATGCGTGTAGCTTATAGTATAATTATACGATGATATTATCTTAGTTAATGTGCTATTTTGGAAAATATCCACAATTATATGAAACGTGTACTGTATAAAAAACTCACTAATAATCTGTACAAAGAATGGGAAAATTTATGGAAAAAATCATCCTTTGCTAATTATGCAAACTCACCACAGTGGTTAAGTGCTGTTTTGGAAAGCTTTGGGTACAGAGAGTATATAATCATCGGAATTTATGACAAGAAGGTCCTACAGGCCATTGGAAGCCTTGTGCGTGTAAAGAAATTCGGTATGAATGTGTATACATTACCTCCGAATGATCATGTGTGCGGAATTCCGTTTTTGATAGATATACAAGATGAAAAGGTTATGAAACAGCTTCATACTGTGCTCCTCCAACTGGGTATCGTATATTTGGATAATATTCCTGAGGCTTTTGTTAAAAAACTGAAAAAATTGAGTAAACATACACGCGCGCATACGTTTAGTATGAATTACTTTATTCCCCTTCAAGAGGGAGAAAAAGGAAAAGTACGCTTGGAGAATAGAAAAGAATTGCTGCGGAGAGTAAAAAAAGAAGAAGAAAATTTTGCTATCAAATCATATTCAGGCTCAAAACAAAAAGGGTTGCAAAGAGCTTTTTCAATAGATGCGGTAAGCAGAAAACAAACGAAAGGTTATAATGTGTTTGCGTCTTCCAAGATGAGAGATTTTTATACGATTCTTGAAAAATATTTCAAAAAAAATATGCGCACCAACATCTTGTATTATAAAAAAGAGCCCATTGCGTATGAAATTGGCTTTATCACCAAGAACAAATACTTTGGGAATCAGTTAGGATTTGCTGAAAAGTTTAAACATTTTTCTCCCGGTAAAGTAATAAGTGTTAAACTGGCTGATCATCTTTTCAAAAAAGGTATTCAGAAAATTGACTTTGGTTCAGGCGACTCGCATCTCAAAAGATTGATTACAAAAGAAAAAAATCCTTTATATGTTATTATAATTTCCAAAAAGTATGCTTCAAAAATATATTTGCATCATATGAGTATTTTTAGGACAAAAATGTTTGAAAAAATAGAAAAAAATAGATCCATGTATACAGCATATCGAATGATAAAAAATGTCGGGAAAAAGTAGTAGATTTTTTATACACTATATATATGGAAAAAATAACAAAAAAACCCCGTATCATATTTTCTACCTATGATGATATCCACAATCCATTTTATGGAGGTGGAGGAGCAATAGCCGTTCATAAAATAGCCAAGTTATTATCAAAAGAATATGATGTTACAGTCCTCAGTTGGGATTATTGCGGGAAAAAGGAAGAATATATTGATGAGGTGCAGTATGAACGTTTCGGGTTTCCTTTTGTAAATAGCAAAATGGGTATGGTATTATATCAATTATTTCTTCCCTATCAGGTCACAAAAAAACAATTTGACATCTTTTTTGAAAGTTTTTGTCCTCCTTTTACTACTGCGCTTCTTCCCTTTTATACCAAAAAGAAAGTTGTGGGGGTAGTACATATGCTTGCATCTGCTGATATGGAACGAAAGTATAAACTCCCTTTTCGCTATATCGAACGATTCGGATTGAAGAGATATAAAAATATTATCGTTACCAGCGAACATCTCAAAGAAACAATTTTGAAGATAACACCCCGGTCGCAGGTAACTGTTATCAGTAATGGTATTGATAAGGTTTATGACACTATTGAACAATCAAAGAAGTATATTCTTTTTCTCGGAAGGATTGAGGTTGACCAGAAAGGTCTTGATTTATTGGTAAATGCATTTAAAAAGTTCAATCTAAAAAAAAACAATATGTATAAATTATTTATCACAGGTACGGGAGAAGAGAGTGAGATAAAAAAGTTGAAACAACTTATTAAAGAACGTGGTATTGCAGATCAGGTAGAATTTACCGGAAAAGTTATGGGTAATAATAAAGTCCAATTACTTCGAAGAGCATCATGTGTAGTCGTCCCCTCACGTTTTGAAACATATTCTATCGTATCTCTCGAAGCGCTTGCTCATAAAACACCACTTGTATGTTTTTCTATCGATGGGCTTTCATGGCTGTCGTCACAAGTGGCTTTTAAAGTAAAACCGTATGACACGACTGCTTTTGCACAAGCGATTGAAAATGCTGTCTCGGATAATCAACTGCAGAAGAAATTGGATAAAGGAAGTGATTTCGCGAAACAATATACATGGGAAAGTATTTATAATCAATATAAACAATATATAAAAAAAATGGTAGGATAAGTACATGGACCAAACGTTTCTCCAACGTATTATAAAGAAGAAGATACCCTGCATTTTTGTATCACCGCATTTTGATGACGCATATTTATCATGCGGGACGATGATCGCAAAATTATCTGGGAAGACAGATATAAAAATTATCAATGTTTTTACCCAAACCCACAATGAGAAATGTACACTATCGGCAAAAAAAGCGCTTCACGATGCCGGACACACCAATGGTCTGGATCTCTATAACGCAAGACTAGAAGAAGATAAAAGCGTTTATGCTCATTACGATGTGCAAGTAATAAATTTGGATTTTCAGGACGCGTTATTCCGGAAAAAAAAACAGGCTTCTTTCTTGGGAAAAATTATTCCTGAGTTTGATCACCTTTATCCTACATATAGGTGGCATATGCACAAAAAAGCCAATAAAAATGATACTGCCACACAAAGATTATTCTCCCAAATACGGCCGTATCTTTCAAAAGACACATTACTATTTATTCCTTATGGTATAGGAGGGCATGTTGATCATACGCTTACACGGGATGTGTGTGAGGCGCATTATCATCGATGTGTTTATTATGTCGACTTTCCTTATAACGCACGATTAGGCGATAATGGCAAACCGATACCCGGTAAAGAGGTATTTTCTCTAACACCTGATATGGATGAGAAGAAAAAAATGTTACAATTGTATAAGACACAATTTATGGGGCTATTCCCCGGAGGAAATGTGCCTGAACATCAGGAAATATTTTATTTCTGATACTGCCCGATGAAAAGCATCGTATATAATACAATTGATGATAATATCTATCTCGCGTGGGAACATTTGTGGCAGACATCACCACACGCGACATACTCGAATTCGCCGTATTGGTTTAACACCGTAGTCAAACAT
This sequence comes from uncultured Gammaproteobacteria bacterium, assembly GCA_964562445.1. Classification (GTDB taxonomy): domain Bacteria; phylum Patescibacteriota; class Microgenomatia; order Levybacterales; family UBA12049; genus JACDET01. The sequence continues at coordinate 12,377 of CAZLSZ010000010.1, read as the reverse complement.
TTTGATTATAAGAGATACGCAATCATTGCTGTGTATGATAATGAGATGCTCGTAGCGGTTGCTGCTCTGATGCGTGTAAAAAAATACGGTTCAAAAGTATACACACTTGCCCCAAATGATTTTGTTTGTGGTCTTCCCTTTCTTTTTGATCCCTCGCGAAAATCTGTCGTGAAAGAAATACATAAACAATTACTTACATTGGGACATGTTTATCTGGATAATGTGCCTTTGGAGTTTGTGGAGTGTTTTCAGACAGTTTCTAAATATATGCAAGCATATCCGTTTACCGTTAACTATTATAGAGAGCTTATCCCCAATGAGCAGGGCATTATTGCTTTTTCATATAGAAAAAAAATCTTCCGTCATATTAGAGAGAAGAGAGAATCGTTTTTCCTAAAAGGATTTGACGGCACCGATAAAGACATACTTCCTGTTATATTTACGATTGATGCCGCAAGTAGTAAGCGAGTGTCAGGATATAATTGTTTTAGTACACGATTTATTAAAAAGTTTTACGGTAATCTAATACGAGAGTTCGGAAAAAAATTTAAAATATATATTTTGTATTTTGATGGCAAACCGATTGCGTATGAGATGGGGTTTCTCATAAATGATGTATTCTATGATAATCAAGCAGCATATAAGGTTCGTTATCAAAGCTATAATCCCGGAAATGTACTTTCCTGTCTGATAATGGATCACCTTGCTCGGGAAGGTGTAAAAATAGTTGATTTCGGATCAGGAGATACTTTTCAGAAAAAGTTGATATCGCAAGATAAGAATGATTTATATAAAGTCATTTTTTCAAAAAATTCATTTATTCGTTTTCATTATTGTAATTTAGATAAAGTAAAAGAAGGACTATATGGTCAGTTACAGAAAAAACGTACTATGTACAGTTTATATCGTAAAATTAAGAAATCCAGATTAAAACAAGACTTATAGTTTGATTTGGGCTTATAGATAATGTATAATAACATGCCCTATAATTTATGAAGTTTTTTACATTTAATAAAAATAAGAATAAACTTTCACTTTTTATCAATATTGTCTTATTTTTCTTTTGTATGGTTATTCTTCTTGGATCTGTACGGGGTCTTGCAGGTAACCCGACTATCGAAGATTTAAATAATCCGACATGGAAAGAAAATGGACCATTTCAACTTTCCAATGAAAATGGAAGATTTGCTTTGACATATGCTTTTACTGAGCATAATACGGTAGAGCTTTCTCCTGATCTTGCTCGTTTTGCTTCTCCGGACGTAGCCTATGGTAATGGAAGGTATTTATCACTTTTCTTGCCGGGTGTTTCCTTTATTATTATCCCGGGTTATTTATTGGGTAAGATGGTTGGAATGGCGCAGCTCGGCGCATTTTTAACAGTATCATTTTTTGCTTTACTTAATGTGATTCTTATCCGTCTTATTGCCCTTCGTCTTGGAGCGAAGCCATACGCAGCAAATATTGCATCACTCGCCTTTTTATTTGCCTCCCCTGCCTTTGCCTATACAGTAACTCTTTCTCAGCATCAAATATCAACATTTTTTATTTTGAGCTGTATCTACTTATTGGTACGATTTAATTCTTTTTGGTCACTTACGCTTGTTTGGTTTTTAATTGTTGTAGCGATTATTGTGGATTATCCTAATTTTTTTATGTTAATACCTGTTGGATTTCTCGGCCTTACACGATTATTTAGTATTGATAAAACCGAGAGAAAAATTAAACTAAATTTTTCGTTAGTACGCATTCTCACATTTGTCGGGGTTATACTACCTCTCACATTTTTTGCGTGGTTTAATAATTTAGCCTATGGCAATCCTTTTACCTTGTCAGGTAATTTGGAGCGTGTTGTCGGTGTAAATCCTGATAACACTCCTGTTTTAGAATCAGAACGTGAAAGAACCAGATTAATGAATGAAGGCGTCAAGCCATCAGACTTCAAACCGACAAAAAGTATGGTTAATGCGTTTTTGACGCGAAATCTTTTGCAAGGGTTTTATATTCACTTTGTAAGCCCGGATCGGGGTATGTTGCGTTACACGCCGCTTATGTTACTCGGTTTCGTAGGGATATTTTTTGCGGTAAAAAAACGGATGAAATATGTAGCATTACTTACGGGAGTTATCGGATTTAATATTATTTTATATTCTATGTGGGGAGATCCGTGGGGAGGATGGGCATTCGGTTCTCGATATTTAGTGCCTGTGTATTCTATTTTGTCTATTTTTATCGCGGTTTTTATTTCATGGTTTGCAAAGAAAAAAATACTGCTATTTATTGTGTTTTTAATTATGACGTACTCCATTTGTATTGGTGCTCTTGGAGCATTAACGACAAATAATAATCCTCCACAAGGAGAAGCTGAAGCATTGTCCGTCAGTATGCAAAAAGAATTTAAATACACATATGAAAAAAATATTGATGAGCTGAATCTCAATACAACCAGATCATTCTTTTTTAATACATACCTATCCCAATATCTGACAGTATGGAATTATTATATTATTATCACCAGCTCGATTATTCTTTTTTCAGCATTATTATTTATTTTGCTCCACACATCTGCCAAAGGAGGTACGCATGAAGTTTAATTGGAAAAAATTATCAATTTCTTTCTCTATTGATGGCACACTCACGAAAACCATTGAGCATTTTTTTGATAGATACGCCAGTATCATTCTCTTTTTTCTTCTCTCTATGATTTCCATCGCTACCTTTCTCTATTATTTATCAAATGGTTTGGGAGTAGCATACAATGACGCTCGTTCGCATTTAGATATTTCCCGTCGTGTTGTCGAAAATTTGACTCCCGGATTCTCTCAGCTTGGTAGTGTGTGGCTTCCGCTTCCTCATTTACTCGCTACCTTAACGATTTGGAATGATTTTATGTGGCATACCGGTCTTGCCGGAGCAATACAGTCAATGGTCGCATATGTTGCCACAGGTATTGTCCTTTATAATTTAATGAAAGTATTTAATATAAGTGTTTTGGGACGCGTGACGGGAATATCTATTTATGCTACAAATCTTAATATTTTATATATGCAGTCTACGGCGATGACAGAATTATTGCTGCTGGGCGTAATGACAGCGGGTGTTTACGAACTGGTTATGTGGCATAAAGATGAATCAATGCTGCGTTTGATAAAAGCGTCTTTTTGGATTATGTGCGGCACGCTTATACGATATGATGGGTGGTTTTTATTGGCTGCGGCTGCCGGTCTGATCGGATTAAGAACATGGCGAAAATATGGTTTTAAAACAGCTGAGGGTACTGTTATTCTTTTTTCTACAATGGGAGCATTTGGAATTTTTCTCTGGTTGTTCTGGAATCTTATGATCTTTAAAGACCCGTTATATTTTGCACTTGGGCCATACTCAGCGCATGCGCAGCAGTCCTTACTTGAAGACGCAGGTGTGCTCAGTACCAAACATAATTTACCTTTTTCTTTGCAAACATATTTTTACGCGATGGCATACAATGCAGGATTTTTCTCCACGATATTGGGCATCATCGGGATGATTATTTTCTTTTTTGATAAACATATCAAACCATATATGCGTATTGCTGCAATCGCAATTCTTACCCCGCTTCTCTTTAATGTCGTTGCTCTTTTCTTCGGACATTCAGTGCTTTTTGTTCAAGGGCTTCATGGGAATTCATGGTTTAATGTACGATATGGCCTCATGATGGTTCCTTCCATTGCATTTTTTATAGGTTATTTAGTGTATAAAGCCAAAGCAATCCGGTATATATTAATTGCTTTCCTTCTTTTCACTACATTATTCCAATTTATCAATACAGATGCTGTAACGATTGATGATGCAGTGGTAGGGGCGAGTGGAAAAAATGTTTCTCAGGTAAGCGGATGGTTGAAACGTCATGCCACCCAATCTGACGGGTTTGTATTGATTTCAGCAGCTTCCCATGACGCGATTATTTTCTCTTCAGGTCTCCCTATGAAGCGTTTTGTGCATGAAGGAGCCGGACCTTATTGGAAAGCTGCTACACAGCGTCCTGATAAATGGGCTCGCTGGATCGTTATGCGTACAGATGATAACAATGATAATACGTGGCGAGATATGAAGAATAATATCTATTTCAAAAGAGCATATACAAGAGTCCGAGCATTCCCTTTTGCCGATATTTATGAGATAAAACCTTCATATGTCGATTCACTCTATACACAATATAATTATCCGAAGTTAAAACCCCTCGAAGATTTATAAAAAATACGTTATACTTATACTATGATATTTAATAAAGAACAAATTTTTTTGATAGTTATTATTTTTTTCTTTGGTATTGCAGTCATGTATACAATGATCGATAAAAATAAACATACTATTCTACCTTTGCAAAAAACATGGAAGTTTCAATCGATTGATACGATGAAATATTCTCGAGATCCCGTCAGGCAATTTAAAGACAAACCGAGTTATACAAGGGATGCAGAGAAACAGGTGGCTGCTATTGCTGCTACCGGCGCTACACATGTAGGGATAGGTACTCCATATGATGAAGAATTTATTCCTGCGTTGAAAATGTGGGTAGGTATGGCAAGAAAATATAATTTGAAAGTATGGTATCGAGGTAATTTTTCAGGTTGGGAACAATGGTTTGAATACAAGAAAATCACGTATGATGAGCATACGCAAAAAACGAGACAATTTATATTAAATCATCCGGATTTATTTGAAGAGGGAGATATCTTCAGTTCGTGCCCAGAATGTGAAAATGGTCCGAAATTACAGACAGGAAATCATTATGAGGTTCTCAAATACCGTGAATTTCTCATAAATAATTACAAAACTGCCAAACAATCATTTAAAGATATTAATAAGAATATCCAGTGTAATTATTACTCTATGAATTTGGATGTCGCTAAGGCTGTTATGGACCCTCCTACGACAGCGCAGCTCGATGGGTTGGTCGTTATTGATCATTATGTATCAAAACCCGAAAAGCTTGCCGGTGATGTGCAAATGATTTCCAAGAAATCAGGAGGAAAGGTCGTTTTAGGAGAAATGGGCGCACCTATTCCTGATATAAATGGTGAAATGACCGATGATCAGCAGCAGAAATGGATTCAGGACGCATTTATATTTCTTTCCAATGTTGACGAATTGGAAGGAGTTAACTACTGGGTAAATAAAGGTGGTAGTACTGCATTATGGCGTCCGGATGACTCTCCAAAGCCTGCCGTTGAAGTAATTACTAAATATTTTGGAGGAACTCCAAAGAAAAAATAACCCTTCGTTTAGCTGCACGAAAATATATCCCACTCACTAAATATATCTTATAAGTCTTTGTATAATATGTAGAATGCGGCTTTTTTGTGCATATCTACAATAGATTTAGCCTCAAAAAATGAGAAATGTAAGAAAATTGAGTAATATAGTATTTACCTATTGACAAAATTGTTATTGCTGTGTATAATCCACATTAATCAAAATAAATATTCTATAGGTCTTAATAAATCGGCCAAAAGAATATAAAATAAAAAACTATGAACAAAAAAATTACATTATCAACAATTGCAGGAATCGCCCTTCTTATGGGGACAGCTACACCTGTACAAGCAGGCGCAAACGTCGGCTCATGTGTTAATCCGCAAGCAACTTTAGTCCAGACCAACTACAACGATCAGAACGGTCACGGAGTCGTCTTTGAAGGAAAAAGTTATTCAGGTATCGATAAGATCTACAAAAATGGTGATAACGTATTACAGTGCCTTTGTACTGTAGACGGCCAAGGTAAAGAAACCCTTTGGGCAGTACCTACTGATAACGCAGACGAACAGCGTTTGATTAATGAAGGATACAAAAAAGTTGAAAATCCTGAATCATGGGGACTTCCTAACTATACATATTATGCAAAAAATGCAAGTTATGTATGTCGAACACCAGAAGCAACGGCAGCTCCTACACAAGCGCCTACTACAACTCCTGCACCGGTTGTAGAAGCGACCAAGAGTGTCGTAAACACAATTGCGTCTACAGGTAACTCATTTGTTATCTACGCATCAATCCTCGCTGGTGCTGCATCACTCATTGCAGGAATGGTACTGAAAAGATTCAGTAAATAATAACCATTCCCTGACAATGATATGAAACACATAGCACGATTATTCATACTCGCAGGAATATTATTTTATGCTTTCGGCATATATAATATTTATCTTCGCGAAAATCCCGCTAAGCTATCATTTGATCACCTTGCGGTTGCGCAAAAACAAACTCCAAAAGAGAAAAAACTTCCGACAAAAGTAACCATTAATTCTGTAGGGATAGATATTCCTGTCTATGAAACAGGTATGAAAGGTAATGTTCCTGCTACTATTGAAAACGGGGCGTCGTACTTTAATCAGTCCCCTCTTCCGGGAGAAAAAGGAAATAGTATTATTTATGCTCATAATTGGAGTAATTTATTCGGTCCGTTAGTATCGGTTAAACCCGGAGATGAAGTCGAGGTAACATACGCAGACGGTTCTAAAAAGAAGTTCGCAATCGAGTATGTGTCTGTTGTCGAGCCGAGTGAGTCAACAATTATCGCGCCTTCAAAAGATTCAAGAATCACACTCTATACCTGCACAGGATTTCTGGACAGTAAGAGATTTGTTGCAGTCGCCATACGCAAAGGGTAAGTAAATAAAGTCTTCATTTTTTAAAATAGTCATACCCATTGATATTTCGGTATAAATCTATATAGATATAGTATAGTCAAAGGACGTTTTATTAGCTTTATTTTTCACATATAGATAAATATATAATAAACCCATAGTGTTGACACTGGTATTTTTTTATGTTATAATTCTCAAGAATTCAAATTTATACTGAATTGATTTAGCCTGTTTTATAAATACATTATGAGAAAAAGTACATTAAATGATAAGAAAATTGCTGTCATTGGCCTCGGATATGTGGGATTACCTTTAGCACTGCTTGCAGATAAAAAAGGATATGATGTGGTTGGCATTCTGCGAGATCCAAAAAAAGCAAGACTTATCAATAAACGTGAAATGCCTTTTAAAGACGTACGACTTGCAAAAGAACTTAGAGAAAGCAATTTAAAAGCGACCATAGATTATAAAAAGATTAAAGGTGCATCAATAATAATTATTTGTGTCCCTACTCCTGTTCATGAAGATTATACGCCTAACTTGGGACCTATTAAATCAGCATGTAACAGTATTGCTACCGTTTTGCAAAAAGGTCAGTTAGTTATATTGGAATCTACAGTAAATCCGGGTGTTTCAGAAGATACGGTACTTCCTCTTCTTGAAGAAGGATCAGGTCTAAAAGCAGGAGAAGATTTTTATCTGGCTCATTGCCCCGAGAGAATCAATCCCGGAGATCCGAAATGGACAGTTGAAAATATTAACCGAGTTGTCGGCGGACTTGAAACTGTCAGTTTGGAAAAAGCAGCGACATTCTATACTTCAATTTTGACAGGAAAAGTGAAAAAAATGGCATCTCTCAAAGAAGCAGAGGCATGTAAAGTTGTCGAAAATTCTTTCCGTGATATAAATATCGCATTTGTGAATGAATTGGCATTATCATTTGATAAATTAAATATTGATGTCAAAAACGTCATAGATGGAGCCGCTACAAAACCATTTGCATTTATGGCGCATTATCCCAGTTGTGGTGTCGGCGGACACTGCATCCCGGTAGATCCGTATTATCTTATCGAATATGCAAAGGCACACGGTTTTGATCATGATTTCTTAGCGCTTGCGCGAAGAATTAACAACAAGATGCCTGCATTTACTATTGAAAATGTGATGAATGGATTAAATAGCATCAAAATCGCTCTCAACGGCGCGAAAGTCGCTGTGTTGGGCTTGGCATATAAAGCAAATATCGATGATGATCGCGAAAGTCCTTCTTATGAGGTAATTAAACATTTGAAAGAAATGGGAGCTGAAGTAGCAGTTTTTGATCCGTATCTTCCGGGTAAATCAAGTGTAAAAAGCTTGGATGAAGCTCTTGATGGAGCGCAGGCAGTTGTTATAACGACAAGTCATAATGAATTTAAAGCACTTACTCCCAAGGACTTTTTGACAAGAAATATTAAAGTTATTGTTGATGGAAAAAACTGCATGCAAAAAGATTTATTTACCGATGCAGGAATAATTTATAAAGGAATTGGCAGGTCATAAAAAAATGACAAATAAATCCTTTCTCCATAGATCTGTTGAATTATTTATTCTTCTGGCTCTCTTATGTGTATTATTGGGTAAATTATTACTTCGTGAAGATCATGCGATTACATTTCTCCTTGTTTACGGCATCATCGTGACCTCAGTTCTTTGGATTACCTTCGTAATAGCATTTCATTTTTATAAAGATCCCTATGAAGAAGCTATAAAAAAAGAAAAAAAACATCCCATAGATAAAAAGTATTTTGTCAGTTGTATGGTCGCCGTAAAAAATGAAGAGAAAAATATTTCCCGATGTATCGATGCGATGCTCAGGCAAACATACGAACATAAAGAAATAATTGTCGTGAATGATGCGAGTACTGATGGTACTTTAAAAGTATTACAAAAATATCAGGATGAAAAGAAAATAATATTAATAAATCTTACAAAGAATGTCGGGAAAAAACGCGCATTGGGAAAAGCTATGGCTATCGCAAAAGGGAACATATTTGCGCATACTGATAGTGATTCCGTATGGGTAAGTGATGCAATTGAAAAGATGGTAAAAGTGTTTACGTATTTCCCTGAGGTGGGTGCGATAAGTGGTCATGGGAGAGCATTGAATGCAGACAAGAATTTTTTTACAAAGATACAGGACGTTTGGATGGAAGGACAATTCTCTGTCCGTAAAGCCTTTGAAAGTGTATTTGGCGCTGTGACGTGCGTATCAGGACCATTGGCAGTATTTCGCAAAGAAGCGATATACAACTTTATTCCGGCTTGGGTGAACGATTCTTTTCTGGGACAAGAATTTAAATTTGCTACTGACAGGACAATGACCGGATTTGTGTTGGGGAGCAGATCGATAGGAAAAAAGTTAAAGGAACGATATAAAAATTCATCATTTGTAAAAGAGATAGATTATCCTCTTAACGATTGGGATGTCGTATATTGTAAGTCAGCAAAATCTTGGACAATTGTTCCGGACACATTTAAAAAAATGCTTAAACAACAAATTCGGTGGAAAAAAAGTTTTATCAGAAATATCTTCTTTACGGGATTATTTTATTGGAAAAAGCCACTTCCTACAGCATTTGTGTATTACACTCATATATTACTGGTTTTAATTGGTCCTTATATAACATTTAGAAATCTTATTTATCTCCCCTTGCATGGCAATATTATAACGGGGATCTTGTATTTGTCAGGGGTAATTTTTGTAGGATTTCTGCTAGGATTTGCGTATAAGCTCGAAAATAAAAATTCTCATAGATGGATATATAGACCTGCCATGAGTTTGCTTTCTACCTTTATTCTTTCCTTCCTAGTATTGTATTCGGCATTAACAATTAAAAAAATGGTATGGCACAGATGAAAAAAATATTTACTAAAAATTCTATATATAAATTATTTTTTTTCTTACTCTTAACAGGGATATACTGCGGGAGTTTTTGGATATTGTGGTCGGTAACGGGGAATCAGGCGTTTGATTATGATGAAGCAGTCTATCTAACAAAAGCACGATATTTGCTCGAAAAAACCCCTGCCAATGAATATGGGATACATCGTCCTATTGGCATGGTTCTTTTTGGTTGGCTTTGGCTTCACTTTACGACAAATGAGGCAATGATTCGACTCTTTGGTAATATATTTGGTGCCTTAGCTATTGTGTTTACTTATTTACTTTTTAAAAAAATGGCAAATATATGGGTAGGATTATGTATGGTACTTCTTATCGGTACATCCCCGCTTTTCCTAAAGGAAGCATCGTTATTTCTTAATGATATTCCCTCATCAGGGCTTCTAATCGGTGTTTTATGGATACTCTGGAGCTCGTATGTGAAAAAAGGAAAAAGTTTATTATTGTATGCAGCAGCGCTACTTGCCGGACTTGCGTTTTATATACGCTACGGTAGTGTCATACCGATTGCCGTTATTATTTTTTCTACAGTGATTCTTTATTTGAAACAACTACAAACGAAAAAAAATGTACCGTTTCAAAAAGCAGCTATCGCAGTTGGTATTTTTATATTATTATTGTTACCTCATTTTATTCAAGCGTATACTTACAAAGGTACTATCCTCAGTATTTTATTAATCAGTGAAAAGGCTGCAAATAGTGCGCATATTGGGGATGGATTAGTACAATATATCCGTTTATTACCATATGGGCTTAACGGATGGTTTGTGGGCATAAGTACAATACTAGGCATACTTGTGACCATAGCCGCATTATTTATAAAAAGAATTAGACAAAAATATGAAGGAATAGCATGGCTTGGCAGTATCGGACTTTTGACATTTCTTATTACAGGTTTATTTATCCATGCTGAGGCAAGATATGTTTTCTTACCTCTTGTATTGCTGTCAGGAATCGGTGTGATGGGAGTATATTTTGTGTTAACAAAACTATGGAAGCATCTCGGAAAAATAGTTATCAGTGTATTCATCATCCTGATAATATATTTTGCTTCCAATAATTATTGGAAGACATATAATTACTACAAAGAAAAAGAAGTAGATGAAGCGCGTACTGCATTTTTGCAAGGATCAGATGCGATACGTAACGATACAGCAGGAAAACCATGCGCGGTGTGGGCATCCGAGAATCGACCACAATTTTCGTGGTATACAAAATGTAGTACGTTTGATATAAAAGATTTCCTCACGTTTCGAAGGGACTATTTGCTACATTTTAAAAAATCCCATTATAGTGTTGTCTTTACAGGTTTAAAAACTGAACAAATAACTCCAAGTACTGCCAAGGCATACAATGCGCAAGTGTCAGAAATATATCGTTCTAATAATATTTCTGACACATTTGGAACGATTATCGTTTATCGCATTGATGGTTCAAAAATAGATAGAAAACAAGGAGAAGAGGAGATCGTACCATATGAATAAGAAAGATATAAAAATAAAAATACTTGAGATCGGGTTTGTTTTTTTTGTGTTGTTGATTGCAATGATATTGATAGGAAAATATACATCTTTGTTATTAACACAAAAAAATTTGGCATTTAATATAGAAAAAATGGCCATTAAAAACAATAATGCACAGCAAAGCAACACGACAACAAGTGTACAAAAAGAATATACACTCAAACAAGATGCTGCCGGTACATGGGGGTTGTATACGGATAACATGCTTTCTCAAGAATACGGTGTAAAAAATGCTAATGAAAGAATAGTAATTTATAAAACTTCAAGTAATCAAAATAGTAGAAATATGCAAGTTGCGATACGAGGTTTACGTGATTATTATAGCAATGCAACCAGTATTACTACAGACATCCCATACAATAATACAAAAGATACCTTTCCTCTTTCCGAACAGGAAGATCTTTTTCCTATCTTCGGGTACCACAATGTCTTTGCAACTGAAGAAGAAAAAAGAAATCCATTTACGGATATGAGTAAATCGGAATTCGAAGAACAATTACGTTTATTCAATCAACAATTAAATTGCAGGTGGTTTACTCTTTCTGAGATAACGCAAAATTATCTCAATGTGAAAAAGAAGATTCCACGCAACGCATGTGTTATGAATTTTGATGATGGACGAAAAAATAATTATGATGTCGTTTTTCCATTGTTAAAAAAATATAACACAAAAGCGACTTTTTTTATAATCGCTGGCAGATCCGGACAAAAGGCATATATGAATAATTGGCAGATAAGTGAATTATATAAGTACGGGAATGAGATCGGATCGCATACAATGGCCGCAGGAAGCTTGACTGATACATCTTGGTTTACCAAAGGAACGTTTAGTAGTGATGATCTCTGGGCAGAAGTAAATGATTCAAAAAAATTACTAAATGAGTACGGATATAAGACCTCATTTTTTGCCTACCCTCTCGGAAATTATGATGAAAATATTATCAAAACTGTTAAAAATGCCGGATATAATGGCGCGCGGACAACGCTGAAAAATAATCCTCAAAGTTCACCGCGGGCATTAGCGACAAGTATGGATCCTGATTTTACTTGGCTTCTCAACTATTATGAAACAGGTCTCAAATACCCTGACGAGATTATATCTGAAACTGCATATGATGGATGGTGGCAGTTTGAGGAAGGGTATTCAGTGGTAAACGATGAGAACAAAAATGTGCGTACAACATTTAATGATGTCCCCACAAAACAAAGTTATGCTGTGGTTCTTTTAGATGATAGCGGCGATACGATAACAAATTCCTTTATTTTGAATACATCGGGAACTTA
>CAZLSZ010000009.1:32439-39790 GCA_964562445.1 uncultured Gammaproteobacteria bacterium | reverse complement strand
AATGAGTATGCACCTGAACATTTAGAAATAATGACAAAAGATGCAGAAAAACTTGTCAGCCAAATTACTAATGCAGGATCTGTCTTTGTAGGAGATTGGACTTCAAAAGCAACAGGTGATTATGCGACAGGTGCAAATCACGTTTTGCCAACAGGTGGTATGGCAAAAATGTATCCTCCGTTAGGAGTTGACGCATACGGTAAATGGATGCAAGTGCAAAAATGTACCAAAGAGGGTTTATTAACAATAAAAAATACAATCGAAACTGTAGCTGATATCGAACAGTTGCCCGCACACAAAAATTCCGTATCAATTAGATTTAAAATAATATGAAAAATTTAGCTTTAGAAAGAATACAAAAAATGCAATCATATAACCCGCCTCTGGAAGGACGGAGAGCATATGATGGGATTTTACTCGATTTTAACGAGCGAACAGTAAAACCTTCAAAGAAAGTTATAAAAGCGCTAGAAAAATATATTCAATCTGATCAATTACAAACCTACCCTGAATATGGAACACTTGAAGGAAAAATTGCTCAATACGCTAAAACAGATATATCTCAAATACTCCTCACTAATGGATCTGATCAGGCAATTGATATGGTATTTAGAACATTTACGGATGTAAATGATACTGTTATTATTCCATCTCCAAGTTTTGCAATGTTCTCTCAATCAGCACAAACCGTAGGAAATAAAATAACAAAAATTTTTTATAAAGCATCTGATTTAAGCTTTCCGCTTAAGCAATTGCTTAAAAAGCTCGATAATTCGATAAAGCTCATCGTCCTCTGTAATCCTAACAATCCTACAGGGACAATACTATCTATAAATGATATTGAAAAAATTGCAAAAAAAGCTCCTAACACGATAATTATGGTAGATGAAGCATATTTCGAGTTTTCCGGCATTACAGCTGTACCATTGATCAAAAAAAATCCCAATATAGTTGTACTCCGAACGTTCTCAAAAGCATTCGGAATCCCCTCACTTCGGCTAGGATATATCATCGCCAATGAACAATACATACGTGAGTTGCAAAAAGTGAGAGGCCCATATGATATTAATATGATGGCATACACTGCTGCATTGGCTGCGTTAGAAGAATTAAAAGAGTTACGTGCATATGTAACAGATGTCATGAACTATGCAAAACCGTTAGTAGAAACATTCTTTAAAAAAAATAACATAGACTTTTTCTCCTCTGCAAGCAATTTTATTCTTTATAAACCCCTTCTCGTCAATGAAGACACTATATTGCAAGAAAATGGCATACGTGTGAGACCACAGAATAAAGAAATCATCAATAATACAGTCCGCCTTACCATAGGAACGACGAAACAGATGAAAAAATTTATCAAAATATATGAAAACTCAGTGATAAAAAAACGAAAAAAAGAAAAATGTGCATTTATCGATAGAGATGGTACATTGATCTTTGAGCCGCAAGATACATACCAAATCGATAGCATTAGTAAATTAAAAATATTAGATGGTGTTATTGAAGGCCTAAAAAAATTGATAAAAAATGAGTATAAATTAATAATGGTATCTAACCAAGATGGTCTTGGAACTGACTCATTTCCAAGGCATGATTTTCAGGAACCACAAGAGAAAATGTTGGATATTTTTAAAGAGAATGGCATAACTTTTACAGATATATTTATCTGTCCACATTTTGCTAATGAAAATTGTCTCTGTAGAAAACCAAAAATAGGATTGTTGGGAAACAACATACTGAAAAAAATAGATAAAAAAAACTCTTTTGTCTGTGGTGACAGAAAAAGTGATAAAAAATTTGCAAAAAATATCGGTATTACATATATTCCTATGCAAACAAATACAAACTTTTTTGAAGCAATAGAGAAAGGTGACGTGATAAATAAATGAACAGAAAAGCAACAATAATAAGAAAAACGAATGAAACAGATATAAATCTTTCTCTCAATATTGATGGGATAGGGAAAAGAGAAACTGACATTCCTGTGGAATTTCTTACACACATGATTGATCTTTTTGCAAAACACGGATTATTTGATCTAAAAATTACGGCTAAGGGAGATACCTATATAGACGAGCATCATACAGTCGAAGATATTGGTATAGTTTTAGGTGAAGCTTTTAGAAAAGCATTGGGAAATAAAAAAGGAATCAAACGATATGGATTTTTTATTTTACCTATGGACGAAGCTTTAGCAACAGTTGCAATAGATTTTGCAGGGAGATACTCCTACAGATTTGCATGTCCTTTCGATAGAGAAAAGGTTGGAGACCTATCAACCGATCTTATAAAACATTTTTGGGACGCATTTGCTCAAAATGCGAAAGTAAATCTGTATATAAAGATTGAGAATGGCGAAAATGAACATCACAAGGTTGAAGCGATGTTCAAAGCAACAGCTCGAGCTATTAGAATGGCATGTGAAATTGATGAAAGGATGAAGGATATCATTCCTTCTACGAAAGGCACATTATGATAACTATTATTGACTATGGGTTAGGAAATCTTGCGAGTGTAGGGAATGCTTTGGAAAAGATTACTATTCCTTATAAAATTTCCAGTGATCCTGATAGCATAAATAATGCGACAGCTATTATCCTCCCGGGAGTGGGTGCCGCAGGATATGGGATTAAAAATCTAAAAGAACAAAAACTCGATAAGCTTCTTATCCAAAAGGCTACTGAAGGTATCCCTATATTAGGAATCTGTTTGGGCATGCAACTTTTATTTACAAAAAGTGAAGAAGGTAATGTAAAGTGTTTAAATATAATAGAAGGCGAGGTCAAAAAATTTACAACTAATCTTAAAGTACCTCAAATTGGATGGAATAACGTAACATCTGTAGGAAAAACTATTCTCTTAAAAAATATTCCTAAAGACAGTTACTTTTATTTTGTACATTCTTATTACTGTATACCGGATGATGGAATATTCATGAAAGGAAAAACAAATTATAGTACTGACTTCTGTAGTGTTGTAGAAAAAAAGAACATGTATGGAGTCCAGTTCCATCCTGAAAAAAGTGGGGATGCTGGACTCCAATTATTACGAAATTTTTGGGAGGTCGCATGCAAATAATACCAGCAATTGATATCCGAAATGGAAAATGTGTCAGACTTACACAAGGTAATTATAATAATGAAATAATTTATAACGCTGATCCCGTTCTTGTTGCAAAACAATTTGAAAAAGATGGTGCAACCATGTTGCATATTGTGGATCTCGATGGCGCAAAAGATGGTTCAATAAATAACTTTAATGTAATAAAAAAAATAGTAAATGCGATCGCTATACCAATTGAACTAGGAGGGGGAATAAGAAATAAAAAAACTGTTACAAGATTACTAACAGCTGGAGTTTCACGTATCATTTTAGGGACTGTCGCTTTAGAAAATAAAAATGAACTCACAAATATTATTGCTACGTACGGTCAACAAATTGCAGTTGCATTGGACTCAAAAAATGGTAAATTAATGAAAAATGGATGGTTAGAAGACGGAGATGCTGATACAATCAAAACCGCTAGATTACTTGAAAAATACGGAGTACAACGTTTCATCTTTACTGACATAATAAAAGATGGAACACTTACTCAACCAAACTACACAGAAATGCAACAACTAATAAATAACCTACGTTCAACTGTCATTGCCAGTGGAGGGATATCTACCATAGGCGCAATAAAAAAACTAAAATCAATTGGTGCAGAAGGAGTAATTCTCGGCAAAGCTCTTTACGAAAAAAGATTAACAGTACAGGAGGCAATGAGATGCTAACAAAACGCATAATTCCATGTATGGATATTAAAAACGGACGGGTGGTCAAAGGCGTAAATTTTTTTAATTTGAAGGACGCAGGCGACCCAGTTACGCTTGCAAAAAAATATACGGACTCAGGAGCAGACGAGCTGGTTTTTCTTGATATCACCGCGTCGCACGAGAAAAGAGGAACGCTCATTGACTTGGTAGAAAAAGTCGCAAAAAATGTTTTTATCCCATTTTCTGTTGGAGGAGGTATAAGAAGCACTGAGGAAATACGTCAAATACTGAAAGTGGGCGCAGACAAAATTTCTATCAATTCCTCTGCTGTGCGAAATCCTGATTTAATTAATAAAAGTGCTCAATCTTTTGGGAGTCAATGTATAATACTTGCAATTGACGCGAAACAAACAGGTACAGAAACATGGGAAGTCTATCTCGATGGAGCCAGAACACCTACAGGAATTGACGCTATCTCATGGGCGATAGAAGGAGTAAAAAGAGGAGCTGGTGAAATATTATTAACAAGTATTGCTTCTGAAGGAATGCAAAAGGGATTTGACATACAACTTACACAACGCATTTCTAAGAAAGTTCAGGTTCCAGTCATTGCATCAGGAGGAGCCGGAAACTTGAAAGATTTCACAGATGTTTTTACAATCGGTAAAGCTGACGCTGCTCTCGCCGCTTCCCTATTTCACTATAATCAAATGACTATAAGTGATGTGAAAAAATATTTAAAACAAAAATCCATAGTGGTAAGGAATTAAATTGATGAAATATATAAAGTTCAAAAATAAAAGATCTTTATTACCAGTAGTTATCCAAGATTATGCAAATGATGAAGTATATATGCTCGGATACATGAATAATGAAGCATTTGAAAAAACGGTTGCTACAAGGTTTGTACATTTTTGGAGCAGAAGCCGAAAGCGTCTCTGGATGAAAGGAGAAACTTCAAAAAATACGCTAACTGTAAAAGATATTTTCATTGATTGTGATAATGATACAATATTAGTAAAAGTACAACTGAACGGAAATACTGTATGTCACACCGGAAATAAAAGTTGCTTTTATAAAAAATATGACAATTGAAGAATTATATACACTAATTGAAAGTCGGAAAAAAGAAATGCCTAAAAACTCGTATACATCTTCTCTTTTTAAAGAAGGAGAAGATCGTATTATACAAAAAGTTGGAGAGGAATCAGTAGAAGTAATTATAGCAGCAAAAAATAGGGATAAAAAAGAAATTATATATGAGACGAGTGATCTCATTTTTCATTTGATGGTGATGCTCTCTTCTCAAAATATCTCTATTAATAAAATTTTCAAGGAATTAGAAAGAAGACATAAAAAATAAATAATCATACTTTACTGGAAGTAGATCTCTGAATACTATAAAAACTTCTCTTCTCCTACTTGCATAATCTCACATAATTATATATACTATGAGACAAAGAATGGGCGGTAAAAATACTTCTCGCATCAGTATCATCGGAAGCGGCCTCGGAGGCTGTTTCTTAGCTATTCTCTTAGCAAAAAAAGGGTATAGCGTAGATATATATGAACGCTTCACAAAAGCACAAACTACAGACGCAAATACAAAAAGATCTTACAGTCTCACTCTCTATGGATATGGAATCAACATACTTAAGGAAAATGGGTTGTGGAAAGATATAAAACCACATCTTATCCGTCTTGAAGGTTCATATACACAACTAACAAAAAAAACAAAATCAATCTTTACCCCGGTAAATAATGAAGAAATGTCCTATTATTGTATTTCCAGGACACAATTACTTACCATTTTATTAGAAAAAATCAGCAAAATCCCACACATTAAGATACATTACGCCACAAATATCGTCGCGATCGATAAACACGATCGATATATGGTCATTGAAAATCTTAAAACACGTAAATTTTCTAAAATAAAACCCGACGTTATTTTCGGTGCTGATGGCGCTAATTCTACAGTACGATCGTTTATGCAGTATGGAGTGGAAAATGCACATTCACAAGAATACGCAAATTGGACATACAAACAATTTCCAATATCCAAAAAATGGGTTGAAAAATTCGGCCTCAATAAACAGGCAGCATATACATGGAGCCGGAAGAATGCGTGTATTGCAGCATTCCCCAACAAAAACGGATCACTCGCGGCATTACTTATATTACCCAAAGGGAAATATGGATATGATTCATTAACGTCCAGAACTGCTGTTCATAAAAGAATTGAGCAGGAATTTCCTACGTTTCTTCCTATGGCATCGGATATCGCGACTGCATTACTAAAAAATCCTGAAGGAAACTATGTAACAATTCACACAAATCCATGGTATTACAAGGATTATATAGCAATCATCGGGGATGCCGCGCATGGTTTTTATCCGTTTATGGGTCAAGGAGCATCAGCCGCATTTGGAGACAGTATACAAATAGTGAAACTTTTGGATACACACGGACCAAAATGGGAAACAATATTTGCAGAATATCAAGCTGCACGTAAAAAAAACATGGATACGTTAGGAGATTTATCCAAAATTGAACTCCAGAGGTATTTGCGAAATAAACGCGCAGACTATAACACTATATATAATAAACTGGAATCTCTCGCACACAGATTCTTTCCGTTAATCATTAAAGCACCTGTCAATGAATCTGTGCCTCATGATCCTGAAAAAACTGCATATTATGCAGAAGCGCATCGAAAACAAAGATCAAGAGCGCGATTTATCGGTATCCCTCTCTCAGTTTTTCTCGCTACCCAGATAATTGCCCTTACAGAGGCTTTTGCAAACGGCAAAAAACTACTCAAAAAATAAATAATTTGTATTTTCTCCGCTAACTGCTGCCCCTAATAAAATTATACAGAGACAGTAATTTGATACCAAAAACTCCGCATTGTGCGGAGTTTATTGGTAGACTAGTTTGGTAAAATACCCTAGTTTATTCATGTGAAACGGAGTTGATATCAGTTGCTCCATTTCTTGTTAAAATATCTTTAACTTCATCAGTGTTTGCTGATGTAACAGGAACCGCAACTAAAATACCACCGTCATTTACACGTTGTTCGTACACTCGTGCTTCATCTTCCGAAACACCCAGACCCGTGAGAGCGCCGATTAAACCTCCTGCAACTGCGCCTGTAGCAGCGCCAGAAACTGTTGTGGCTGCTGCACCAGTAAGACCGAGTGCTGCACCAATAGGTCCTCCAATTAAGAACCCTGCAAGCCCCGGCATAACTGTCCCTGCAAGAAGACCCGCTAATCCACCGACGACTGCACCGGTAGTTGCACCGGAAATTGTACCTTCAGCAACATTCGTACCGGTATTATCTTCAACCACCTCTTGTCTCTTTCTATCTTTCATAACGATAGAAATATCTTTCGGATTAAAGCTTTTTGCTTCCAGCTCTTTGATTGCTGCTTCTGCTTCATTTTCTTCTGGGAATATTCCCAATACTGTATTTGTCATATATTTCACCTCCTTTCTTATATCTACTCTTTTCTTCTATACAGTAAATTCTCATGCGTCCGTATGAGATTTTCTTGAATAGACGATGAGTCTCCACAAAATAAGTA